>JBJTAQ010000189.1:0-3004 GCA_046090945.1 Pirellula sp. | reverse complement strand
GCTCGATGCGTGCCGGTTAAATTCTCCTGACTCTCAGCTTTGTTGTTTTGATTTATCTCGATCGATTGCAGAGATTCAAGCTGAGTTTGCAGAGCCATTGATTGCTGAGTTTCCTGAAATCTCGATTGTCGTTTCCAACGCAGGAATCTATATCGCTCCACCATTTACGGAGGTTAGCGAATCGAGTTACGATCGCACGATGCATCTGAACGTCAAGGTCGGTTACTTCCTGGCGCAGAGCTTCGCAAAGCATTGGATCGCACAGAAGATCGCTGGGTGTATGCTGTTTACCGGTTCGATCAACGGACTGCTGGCCGAGTCGGATCATTCCGTTTACGACACTTCCAAAGGGGCTGTAGCTGCGATGGTTCGTTCGCTGTGCGTGGCGCTCGCGCCCAACCGCATCCGCGTCAACTCGATCGCTCCGGGCTTGGTTCGAACGCCGCTTACCAATCAAATCCTCTCGGCCGACCCGATCGCGATGCATTGGATGCAGCTACATACCCCAACTGGTCAAGTGCCCCCGGCGGATGTCTGCGGCCCGATAGCCGCCTTCCTGGTGAGCGATCTTGCCGAACACATTCATGGTCAGACCATCTATATCGATGGAGGAATGAGCGCATGGCAGCAACCCGAAGTGCCAAGCGAATATCGTTCTTGGCGAAATACACTAGCTGATAAGCGCCAGGACTAACGATTCAAATGAAGCCTCGTATACTGGTCGTCGAAGACGAGACGCATTTGGCACAGGGATTGAAGTTCAACCTTGAGGCCGAGGGTTACAAAGTTTCACTGGTCGATACCGGAACGACCGCGATGAAACTTTTGGAAAACGATTCCCACGCTTACGATCTTCTTATTCTCGATCTGATGCTGCCCGGCATGAGCGGGTATGCGATCTGCGAGAAACTCAGACAGATCGATGACTCGCTGCCGGTCCTGATACTCAGCGCAAGGAGTCTGGCAGAGGATCGAGCCAGGGGGTTCGATGTCGGAGCCAATCAGTATCTGAACAAACCATTCGATCTAGATGAACTCCTGGCCCGCATCCGCAACTTGCTCAGGCTAAGTCCTCGTCGAGAGGCGGTGGTCAAGTCCAAGCCGCTGAGCAGCAAAGTGACCGAGATCCGCTTTGGCCGCGCGGAGGTCAACTTTGAAACATACCAAGTCACAGTTGATGGTCGGGAAGTGAAGTTGACGCACAAGGAATTGTCGCTGCTTAGGTATTTCGTCGAGAACCAAGGTCGTGTGATCAGCCGCCAGGAACTGCTTAGCGAGGTATGGGATCTCAGCGGCGAGATGCAAACCCGCAGCGTGGATCAGTTTCTGCTGCGACTCCGAAAAACCTTCGAAGCCGACCCGGCCAATCCCAAGCATTTTTTGACCATTCGAGACGCTGGCTACCGTTTCGTCGCTTCTCCAACCGAACTCGACGAATCCTTGTCCAGCAGCGATTCCTGATCGGATTTAACGCAATTGAGCACACCTTGTAGAGGCGACCATAGAGCACCGGGGAATCTCAAACTCTAAGCGTGCACCAAAACGTCTTGTCCAGTCCACCAATGGGTGAAGTTTTCGGGGTCGCGATGGACGCGACGGTAGACGGTGTCCCGTTCAACCGGTTCCCGGCCAGCTTCAATGATCAACTGGCGAATCTGCTCGACGCTGAGCATTTCAGGGGTCGTCGCACCGGCATCGTGGTAGATCAACTCATGCCGAACCGTTCCGTCAATATCGTCGGCTCCATAAGCTAACGCAGTTTGTGCTGTTCCAATTCCCAGCATGATCCAATACGCCTTGATGTGCGGCACATTATCGAGCATCAACCGACTGATGGCCACCGTGCGCAAATCCATCAGCGCTGAGGGTTTCTTTAAATGAGAAAGCTTGGTGTTCTCCGGATGGAATGCCAGGGGAATAAAAGTCTGAAATCCCCCTGTCTTGTCTTGCAAGTCCCTCAGGCGAATCAGGTGATCGATGCGATGATAAGCTTGCTCGACGTGGCCGTAAAGCATTGTGCAGTTGGTCTTTAGACCGATCTCATGAGCCGCCTGATGAATCTCGATCCATTTGGTCGCGTTGGCTTTGTGTTCACATATCTGATCTCGAACCTCAGGATGGAAGATCTCGGCTCCACCCCCAGGCATGCTACCCAGGCCTGCATGGCGAAGATCGCTCAGGACCTCTTTGAGACTCTTTTTCGTCAGGAACTCAAACCAATCGATCTCGACGGCAGTCCAGCCTTTGAGGTGAATCTGCGGAAAGTTTGCATGGAGTTTTTCCAAGATTCCTCGATACCAATCGTATCCGAGTTTGTGATGCAATCCCCCGACGATGTGCATCTCTGTGCAACCGTTGTCGAAAGCCTCCTGGCCGCGGGCGATGATCTGCTCGTCGCTCATCACGTACCCTTTGGGATCCCGCAAATCGGAGCGAAATGCACAGAACCGGCATCGATACACGCATACATTCGTCGGGTTGAGATGGGTGTTGATGTTGTAGTAGCCTACATTGCCATTGATTTGCTCTCGCTTCCAATTGGCCAGTTCACCGATGGCATGCAACGAAAGCTCAGGATCGTAAAGGAAAATCCCATCGTCGAGACTTAGCCGCCCTCCCTGCTCGACCTTGTCCCGAATCACCTTGAATCGATCTTTTAATTGCAAGCTAGTCATGTTTGGAATCGCTGTGTATCGATGCTATCTCAGCCATGTGTCCAGGGCCCCGGCTCCGAGGAATACGACGCTGATTATGGAATTGAGCTGGAAAAATGCCAACTGCATCCGGTCCAAGGATCGCTCGGAAATCACCGAATGCTCATAGATTAGCAAGGCTCCAACCCCTAGGAGAGCTACCCGGAAAATAGGTCCGAGCGACAACTGTGGAGCCCAGAAAGTCATGGCAAGCGCGATCATCCACATGAGAAAATGCAGGGTTTTTGCGATATTCAAAGCCCCCCGGATCCCAAAGCGTGCCGGGATGCTCCGTAGCCCTGATCGTCGGT
>JBJTAQ010000188.1:0-2115 GCA_046090945.1 Pirellula sp. | reverse complement strand
CTTGGGCCACCTGCTGGGCGTAGGCCTGCGATGGTGCCACGCTTGAGTCTGAGAACATCCAATATCCAACTGGAGCTGCCATGGCAGCCAACAAACCCAACAATTTCCATGAGGACAAGGGTCGATTCATCGTCGAGCACTCCCGAAAATGAGCAAAAACCTGACTAGATACACTACGATACCGACCCGGCAACTCTTGCCAAAATGGCTGTGGTTCTCGAGTCCGACGGTAATCGGATGCAACTAGACGCAAATGCTGTTCCAAATCGGTCGGATCGGTGATCGATGATCGACTGATCTAAGCTGCTTTTTTAGCACCAGCCTCAAGCGAGTTGAGCTTGTTGTAGAGGGTTTTGATGCTGATCCCGAGTTCCTCGGCTGCAGCAGCCTTGTTCCCGTTATGCCGCTGGACCGCCTCGAGCACGGCAAGGACCTCGAGCTCCTTGAGACTCTTGGGCGCTTCACGCACCGGGATCGCTACGGGCCCATCGGCAGCCGCCTTGATGTCGCGCCGCAATTTTCGCTCGACCAAATGCCGGGGCAGATGATCCGGCAAGATAGGTGGATACTCGCAGAGAATCGTGGCATGCTCGATCACATTGGCCAGCTCCCGCACGTTGCCTGGCCACGGATGCTGCAGCAGCAATTCGATCGCCTCCGGGGAAAAGATCGCTTCGATCGATGTATGCTCGGGGTGGTGCCGAAGGTATAGATACCGTGCCAATGCCATGACGTCGTCGACCCGCTGACGCAACGGTGGGACGTGAATCTCGAACGCATTGATGCGGAACAACAGATCCTCCCGGAAACTGCCCGATTCAACCATGCTCTCAAGATCCCTATGGGTGGCACACACTACCCTGGTGTCGACATGGATCACCTGGTTGTCCCCGACGCGACGCAAGTCGCCACTCTCGAGCACCCGCAACAGCTTGGCCTGCATCGCAAGCGGCAACTCGCCAATCTCGTCCAAGAAGACGGTGCCACCGTTGGCGGCCTCGAATAGCCCCTGCCTCAGGACATCCGCCCCTGTAAAGGCTCCTTTGACATGCCCGAACAACTCGCTCTCGATCAAGTGTTCCGGAAGCGCCCCGCAATTGATCGCAATGAATGGCTTGTCGCGCCGAAGGCTCTTTTCATGCACCGAGCGAGCCACCAACTCCTTACCGCACCCGGTCTCACCCCGAATCAAAACGGTGCTGTTGGTCGGCGCCACACGCGAAACGAGTTTGGCTATTCCCTGCATCACACTCGAATCGCCCACGATCTGCGTCGGTTTGGACGCCTCGCTACGCTCAAGTCGCTCGAGCTCTGCTGTACGCTGTTTGAGCCGCCGCCGCTGAGACACCCGGGCCAACAGTTCGTTCAGTTCTGAGAATCGACAAGGTTTACTCAGGTAATCGATCACCCCGAAACGAAGGGCTGCTATCGCCGTATCGAGCGATCGTTTTCCAGTAAGCACAATCGCTTCGGTGGCCGGCGAAAGGGTTGCGGCCCTCTCGATGACTTGGATCCCATTCATCCCAGGCATGTCCAGGTCCACGATCAAGCAATCGAAGCGATCCTTTTCCAACGCCGCAACGGCCGTGTAGCCGTCGGGACAGACCGTCACGCGATGGCCGTAAAACGGCAACTCCATGCGAGCGATTTCCTGAAGCTCTTTTTCGTCGTCGGCAAAGAGTATCGATAGACCTTCAGGCGACGGCGAGTTCATGCTGGTTGTCATAAAGTGAATCGTTGGTGAGTTTCGATGGCAATACAATTTCAAATCGAGAGCCCATGCCTGGACCATCGCTGCGAGGGGTGATCCGACCACCATGGTCGGTAATGATTCGATTGGTGATCGGCAATCCCAGTCCAGTTCCGCGTCCATCGCGTCGGCGGGTGAAAAACGGCTCAAACAAATGCTTCATGACCTCCTGGTCCATTCCACATCCGTTGTCCTCAATCACCAATTGGACTTGGTCTAGCTCTGGTCGATTGAAAACCTTAACTCGCACCAGCCCAGACCTCGAATCCGGATCGAGAGATTCCAAGGCATTGGTGACTAAGTTGAGCACGACCTGTTTCATTTCCTGAGGACAAGCCCATGCGTTGGCCGGTTGGTCGGCCAAC
>JBJTAQ010000187.1:0-3355 GCA_046090945.1 Pirellula sp. | reverse complement strand
CGCTGCAAAAGCAGTTGGAGAAGCGGATCGGTCAGTGCGTGCTTACATGCCCTAGCACCTCCGTTTTCGCCGGGCTATCAAGCGGTCGGCCGATTCCTCTCGGCTCCCACGTTCGTTACTTCGGAGACGGCAAGCAGATTTCAAAAAAAATCGGCAAACATCGCTACTGGCGAATCCCGGTCATGGACGGTGAGTTCGTATGCCAGGATTCGGTTTATTCAACCAAAGCGGTGGGTGGAGGAAACTTCTTGGTTCTTGCAGAAACCATTCACGGAGCCTTGCACGCCTGCGATGCTGCCGTCAAAGCCATACGACAAGTTCCCGAGTGCATCGCGCCATTTCCTGGAGGCGTTGCACGCAGCGGCTCTAAAGTGGGATCGAAATACAGATCGCTGAAAGCATCCACAAACGACAGTTTCTGCCCCACTCTTCAAGACTGCGTGCAAAGCGAAATTACTCACGGAGCCAGCGCATGCCTTGAACTGGTGATCGATGGTTTGACACCAAATGCGGTCGAGCAAGCGATGCGGGTGGGAATCCTAGCGGCATGCGAACAAGGCAAGGCGTTGGGGGTTCGAAAGATCACCGGCGGAAACTACGGCGGAAAACTTGGCCGTCACCATTTCTACCTCCATAAGATTCTGGCCCAAGCCTGATTGCCAACCAAGTCTGATTGCCAACGCTGTCGATCCGATTTTCAGGTCGCCTGGTTCGATGCCTGACCGGATTGCCTCATTCGCTAGATCTGCGTGCGATGGCAGCGATCGCCTCAGGGAGGGCTTGGCACTCGAGTTCGAAGACACGTTTCTGAAGCGATTCGGCCGTGTCGGTTTCAAGAACCTCACAACTTCGTTGTAAGAGGATCGGTCCGTGGTCGTACTGATTGTCTACGTAATGCACCGTGCACCCGGAAACCTTGACCCCGAACTCAATGGCTGCCTGATGCACATGCAATCCGTACATACCTTTACCGCAAAAAGCAGGGATCAGTGACGGATGGATGTTGATGACACGGTTGTAAAAGTCATCTGGAATGAGCAAGTGTTCGAGATACCCACCCATGACTACCAGAGTTGCTCCCGAGCGTCGTATTTCGTCAAACATGGCTTGCGAATGTGACTCACCATCTGGGTAGTCCTTCTTGCGTATCACCCGCGTGGGAATTCCCGCTCGATGGGCGAAATCGAGTCCCCCCGCCTTGGAATTCGATGAGATGACTAATCTAAAGTCGACAGGTAGTAACCCTCGATCGCATCGATCGAGAAGGTTTTTCAGGGTAGTCCCGCCACCGGAAATCAAAACGGCGATCGGAAGTGGATTAGGACTCACAATGCCAACTCCGTGTGGTTATCGGGGCTATTTCGCGAACCGACTCTTGCCAGTCCCATCGACCGCTTGGCCTATCGGCCAACATTCAAAGCCGAGGCCTTTGATCATGTTTTGGATATTCGTGGCAAAATAAGGCCTGACGATTAGAACGAAGCCGATTCCCATATTGAAGACATGCTCCATCTCGGTATTTGCAATGCCACCGAGTTTTTGTATCCATTGAAACACGGGAAGGATCGGCCAAGTACCCCGCTCGAACACCAGATCAATCTCTGGTCCAAGGATCCTTTCGGTATTTTCCAATAAGCCACCGCCGGTGATATGTGCTAGACCGTGCACAACGCTCTTTCGCTTGTAGTGACTCAAGACAGTCCTGGTCAGACGGCTATAGATTAGGGTGGGTTCAAGCAATGCGTCGGCGACAGTCGCTTGCAGGTCTGGAATGTAACTGTCGAGTTGATACTTGCCTACATCGAAGATCGCTTTGCGGGCGAGACTATAGCCATTGCTGTGAACCCCCGAAGAGTTGACACCTAAAATGACATCGCCAGCTTGGATCGCCTTTCCAGAGATTATATTCTCCTTATCCACAACCCCCACGCTAAAGCCAGCTAACTCGTAGTCGCCTAGTTCGTAGTGGTCGGGCATGATCGCCGTCTCGCCACCGATTAAACTACATTCGGCGTCGATGCAACCATCTGAAATGCCTTGGACCAATTGCTCGAGCAGCGAAGGGTCATCCTTTGCCATCGCCACGTAGTCGAGAAAGAACAAAGGTTCAGCACCGGTACAAAGCACGTCGTTGACACACATGGCTACCAAGTCGATGCCGATCGTCGAATGTTTCTTGGCCGCAATCGCCACCTTGAGCTTGGTACCTACGCCATCGGTCCCCGATACCAAAATCGGCTGCTTGTAATTCCTTGCGAAAAGCTTCTGGGAAAAGTCCAGGGCGAACAGGCCGGCAAATCCGCCGTCGTTTCTCATTACCCGCGGGGTGAACGTGCGATGCATAAGCTTGGGTAAGCGTTGCATCGACTGCTCGTAGACCTCAAGGTCTACGCCGCTGTCTTTGTATGTGATTGCCATCGTATGCTAAACAATTCGTATGCTAAACAATTCGTATGCTGAACAATTCGTATGCTGAACAATAAAGTGTGGCCTGACCGGGTAGGAGAGCCCAGGAACTCGTCATCGACAGATTATCTACAATCGCATCGATTCGACGAGGGGCATCGGGTATCCAAGCCCCCAAAAAACGACACGTAAGCAGGAATTGTGGGTGAGTTTTCGTAGCGTTTGGGAGTCCATTGATTAACGAGTAAGCTTCGTCTTAGAGAGGACTTGCTCGTACAAACTACGAATTTGCCGGGTCATGTGCTGGTGGCCGAATCGCTCTTTGCAGAGCATTTTTCCCTGTTGGCCCATCGATTGACGCAAAGTAGGTTCATTCGCTAGTTTCAGAATCGAGTCCCCAAGCGGCTCGATCGCTTTGGCTGGTAGCAAAAATCCGGTTTTTCCATCAAGGACGACTTCTCTAGCGCCGTCAACGTCATAACTGATCACCGGTTTCTCTGCGAGCAATGCCTGGGGTAGAGCCCGAGCCAAGCCTTCTCGAAGCGAGGCATGAACCACTATGTCCATGGCACCGATCAGTGCCGGGATACGATCTGGAGGGACCAGTCCGGTGAAGATGAAATGCTTATGCAAACCCATCGACTCGATCGATTTGGACAGAGATTCTCTCAACAATCCATCTCCAACGAGTAAAAATCGGATACGGGGGTCGGCTTGGATTACCCTCTTGGCCGTCGCCAAAAGGAACTCATGCCCCTTGAGGTGAAATAGTCTCGCGATTTTGCCGACGACGACCTGCCCAGGTTCGATTCCCAATTCGCGTCGAACTTGGTCTCGTGTCTGATTGGCATGAAGAAACGGCTCGATATCCATTCCGCTGTAGATAGTGACAAACTTGGACCTGTCGGCAATTCCGGCTTCGACCAGTAGTTCGGTCATCGCATCTGCT
>JBJTAQ010000186.1:0-3441 GCA_046090945.1 Pirellula sp. | reverse complement strand
CTCGATCCCTTGGTCGTGCACCAAGTATTTGAGTCGAGCCCTCTTGCGGTCGTCGCGATAGCCAAAATCCCGCTGCACCTTGACCACCGCTTCGGCTACCCCAACGGCCTGCTCGGGTGTCACAAACGCCATGCGACTTGCCAATCGAGGGAAGGTCTTTTTAGCACTCGGGGTAACCCCCAAGCCACCTCCGACAACCACGTTGTAGCCGATGACTTGACCATCTCGTACCACAGCGATAAAGCCCAAGCAGTTGGTGTAGACATCGGTGCAGTTGTCATCGGTCAGGGCGATTGCAGTCTTGAATTTGCGAGGCAAGTAGGTCTTCCCATAGATCGGTTCGACCAATTCATCACTCCCCCCTTGGAGCGTCTCTTGGCCGTTGGAAAGATCTTTCAGCCAGAGCTCATAGTAAGACTTGGTTCTTGGAGACAGATGGTCTGAGATATCTTGGGCTAACTTCTGCACCGCTGCTCGGATTGTGTCCGTGTAAGGGGCCGGGCAGGCCATGGTGTTTCGATTGACATCCCCACAAGCCGCAAGGGTTGTCAGCATGCATTGATTGATCCTCTGCATGCACTCCCTGAGATCTTTTTTGAGAATGCCATGCAATTGCAATCCCTGACGCGTGGTGATTTTAAGCGTCGAGTTCCCGATGGTATCGCAAAGATCGAGATGAGCCAGCAATTGCTCGGCAGTCATGATCCCGGCTGGAATCCGAGAACGCACCATGAAACTGTACTCTTTCTCAGACTTGCCAGACTCGCCCGAACTCTTGCGCTGCTCGCGATCGTCTTGCTGGTAGGTCCCGTGAAATTTCAGCAACTGCAAATCGTCTTTTCCGAAATGAGTCGTATCGGCTAGCAATTCCGAGCCGATCGACCCTCGGAGGTATCGACTCGCATCCTTGATCAACTCGACAGCACTGAGTTTCGGTTCGCTCATACTTGGATCATTGGGAGTTGTTTTTGAATCGTCCGACATGGTTTCGCTGCGTTCTTGGTATAGAAGGTGAAGGTTTTCAATAATTTGCTTCAAAGTCTACCGAAAGCTAGGGCTAGGAATCTAGCTCAAAGGCCCCTTCGCGAGGCCTTCGGCGCAAGCTATAAATCTGAATAGCTGTGACTTTACATGGGTAAGCATACCAAGTTGTAGCCAACTGGAATCAGCACCGAAGCTCAAGGGGGCAGCTTATGTCAGCGCGAATACTCGACGGCAAGGGGATCGCCAACACGATCAGGCAGGAAATCGCGTCGCGAGTTGCTGCATTCAAGGAAAAGCACTCCATCGATCCAAAATTAGTAGCAGTTTTGGTAGGAGAGGATCCAGCCAGCCAGGTCTACGTTCGCAACAAAGAAATCGCTTGCCAAAAAGCTGGGATTGCGAGCCAAGTGCTCAAGCTTTCGGGCGGAACAAGGATCCAGGAGTTACTCGAACTTTTGGACCAACTCAATGCGGATCCTACGGTGCATGGGATCTTGGTGCAACTTCCTTTGCCGGAGCACCTCGACAGCCGCTTGGTCCTCGACAGGGTTGTGCCCGCCAAGGACGTGGACGCTTTTTCTCCAGAAAATGTCGGTTTGATCTCGCAGGGGCGGGCCCGATTCCTGCCTTGTACTCCCCATGGCGTGATGCAGCTTTTGGATCGCTGTGGAATTGCATTGTGTGGCAAAGAGGTGGTCGTCGTTGGCCGAAGCGATATTGTTGGAAAGCCGTTGGTTAGCATGTGTCTACAAAAGAGCGGACCGGGGGGCCCGAGCAATGCCAACGCGACGGTTACCTGCTGTCACAGTCAAACACCCGATTTGGCGTCGGTGACTAGCCGGGCAGACGTGCTGCTTGTGGCTATCGGTAAACCGAACTGGATCACCGCTGCGATGGTCAAGCCTGGCGCGGTGGTGATCGACATCGGAATCAACCGCTTGGGAGATCGACTCGTTGGCGATGTCGACTTTGAGGGGGTCTCTCAGGTGGCATCGGCGATCACGCCGGTGCCCGGAGGGGTCGGGCCACTAACCATAGCCATGCTTCTTGAAAACACACTCCGGGCAGCTCAGCAGCAAGTTTCGGGCAGCGAACCTGCGACTACCTAACAAGCTTTGATCTGCTCGATGATAATCAGCAGATGCTTGGCTCGCATGATCGAACCGGCGGTCTTGACAAAAGCTACACCGGCTTCGAGCTCAGGTAAGGTGATGCTCGACCCCGGGTTGGTCATGGTGGTGCTTGGAGAAACCGGCTTCCTCGCAGCACTGGCTACCGGTGTTTCGACCCGAGATGAGCTGCGAGAGGATGCTGCCTGACGCTTTGCAATGCTCTTGACGTTGGCCACATCAGCCGCAGTGACGCTGAAACCCTTTAACGCTTCGACTACATCCTTATTCCTCGCCTCGGGATTGTTTTCCATGTACAACCGAATTCTCTGGGCTTTGCTTAAATCTTTAGACATACTCAGTGGATCCTTGATGGAATAATTGACCTCTTCAACCGCATGCTCCTCAGCACTGACTCTCTGTTCAGCCTCCCGAATCAGAACCTCCGGAACGCTCTCCACTAGTTCATCGAGCGTGATTACTCGATCAGAATCAATCATCGACTTTTACTCCTACAGCGACTTTGAAAAGGGCGTACCTACCAACAACAAAACGCTTGCCGCGGTGCAGCAAGTTTCAGATTTACCATGGGGCGCAGTAAACTAGATTATTTGGACTAAACTCCGTCAAGATTAGTTCCGTTAGGTATAGCATCTGGACTCCTTGAAAAAACAAGCAAACGAGTCGCGGGCAACTAAACAACATACTCCACTAACAAAACGTGCAACCACTCGTCGGCAAGCTTATTCTCGAAGTGCTATCTGCGACCGTTCTTCCGGCGTTCATTACCTATTCGCGTCAATATCTCTCATAAGCCTAGGGGCGCACTCGACTGATGCTAGCAGTATTTCTTAGCAACATCCATGGGCGAAGCGATTTTGGTATCAGTCAAGGACGTCCAACATCGCTTGTCAAGTATCATAGGATTGAGGCTAAGATGGTCAAGTCGAAAACGATTGATTTCACCCCTATAAAAAGCGAGGAAATCTACCTCATGGAAAGACTCAAGGTCCACCTAATAAAACCTTTTTTGATATACTCATGAGTGTGCAATAGTTCATGCCCGAGCATGCCACCTGAGCATGCACAAAGTGGACCTCTCAAGACCGTAAACTAGGACCGTAAACTAGGATCGTAAACTAGGATCACCGATGAGCCAACCAAACGACGACAAGACCCCTCAAGCAGACGAGCAAGGAATGGGGTTGGATCGTAGCGATTACAACGCCGAAGATCTCAAATTCCTTAACGACCTTGAACACGTTCGAGCTCGGCCCGGGATGTACATCGGGGATACGACGCTCAAAGGCCTTCACCACTTGGTCTATGAGGTCGTCGACAACTCGAT
>JBJTAQ010000185.1:0-2184 GCA_046090945.1 Pirellula sp. | reverse complement strand
CTGGAGCCGATCAGCCCATTTTTGAGAACTTTTTCGCCGGCGGTTTTTCGACACTTCGCGGCTTTCAGTTCCGCGGTGCGGGCCCCGCTGAACAAGATGTGCGTGTCGGCGGTAGATTTCAGTTTTTGGGCACATTCGAATACATGTTCCCAGTCACTGCCGATGATATGCTCCGAATGGTCGCTTTCGTCGACTACGGGACCATCGAAAGGGACATCAACATCGATTGGAAAAACTTTCGAGTTGCGCCGGGGTTAGGATTTCGCATCGCAGTGCCTGCCTTGGGACCTGCTCCTTTGGCGTTCGACTTTGCCGTACCGGTGGCTTATGCCGACACCGACAATCGCCAAGTCTTTCAATTCTCTGCCGGGATCACCAGATAAATGGTTGTTTTCGATGTCGATCTGCCATCGTATCACGGGCCGCTCGATCTGCTGTTGTTCCTGATCCGGCGACAGGAGCTTGATATTGAATCGATCCCTTTATCGAGAATTGCGAAACAGTACTGTGAGTTTGTCGAGATCCTCGCCGAACTCGATCTTGAAAATGTCAGTGAGTTCATCGATGTGATGAGCCAGCTGATGGAAACCAAGGCGGATCGCGTTCTGCCTAACGTCGCTGAGGAGGAATCTCTAAGGTGCGTTGATACCCATGAGCCCTCAGATCACTTGGTCGAACGACTGATCCAGTACAAACGCTTCCGGGACTTGGCCAGTGTCCTGGATGAGCAAAGCCGTCAGTGGCAGTTACGCTATGGACGTCTGCACTCGACCGAGTCTCGGCGACGAACGCCGGACTCGGAAATGCCGATCGCTAAAATCGAGGTTTGGGACTTACTCAGCGCTTTTGGCCGGATCCTTCGATCCCGATTTCAACCTCCCACGCAGGAGCTCAGCTACGACGACACACCGATCCAGGTCTACATGCAGCGGATCCACGATCGCTTGGCCGATGGACAATGCATCGAATTGCACGAGTTTTTCAGCCCTGGGATGCATAAAAGCGCTTTGATCGCTACCTTCCTAGCCACTCTGGAGCTTACGCGATATCATGGGGTTCAAGCGGTCCAGGGGGATGCTCACGGTGCTGTGCTGCTGCAAAGGGGTAAGGATTTTTCTGAGAAACTTTTGGTATCGCATCCCGAGGCGACCCAGGGATAATCATTCTCTACCGATCGCCTTTCTCGAAGAGCCACACTTTTTAAATCCTGCTCCGGTCAACCTTGTCAGAGTCTTACTCGCTCCAATCCCAACTGTCCGATCCTAGCGTCGATGACTCCGCCGCCATCGAAATCCTTGGGCAATACTACCGACACCAGACGCTTGCCCAGACGCTTGCTTTGCAGGCTGGCAAACTGGATGCTCGAGCCTTTCGAAATGCG
The DNA here is from genome assembly GCA_046090945.1 of Pirellula sp. GTDB lineage: Bacteria > Planctomycetota > Planctomycetia > Pirellulales > Pirellulaceae > JBKCUI01. The sequence goes on along the minus strand of JBJTAQ010000185.1, from coordinate 803 downwards.
CACACGACCACTTGCGAAAACATCCTTCGGATCGCCTTCGATCGGATTGCTCGCGAACCGGTTTTTTCAGAGATTCAATGGACTCTGATCGGGCTTAGGGGCTTGGCCAAGCGTTGGCTTGCGCCGCAGAGTCCCTGGCCGGTCCTTGCGGTCTATGAGGACAGGCTTGGTCTTGGTCGCAAGACGAGCCACCAGCAAACCCCTCAGCGGATGCTTGAACGGTTCATCGAGTGGATCGATCGAATCACTCTTGGCTCGGTTACTCTAAGCTGGCCTCTTGTCATTGATTCGATTCCTGTCTATTCGAATCGGATCAGCCATTGGCAGATCTGGCTCGACTCGCTTGCATTGCATGCGACGGCTATGCATGGACCGATCCTCCACTCGGCCAGGTATATCGCTGGCGATGAATCGTTGGCCCATCGATTTCTGGTGGAAGCTAATGCTTCGCTATCGACCCCATTTCGTACCGCCGTCGATCTTGAATACCTCTCGGGATACTTCAGCGCAGGGATCGATCTTTTGCGGGGAAGCGTTGAGGAATCTTCAGAGTCGGTTGCGATCCGATCGGAGCGAGCCGTCGAAGCTCTGATTTCGATCGAAGAGGTGAGAAGTCTTGCAGATCAACACCGCGGTGCAACAGGAATCCAAGGGGCAAACAACCAAGCCTTTCCCTGTGAGGAACCACTTTGGGACTCTTGGCTCTATCCTCGAGCGTCCGTTGCTCGAGATTTGCGAACCCAAACGGCGGATTTCTGTCAATCTGCTAAGGTTTGGTTCGAGACCACATTCAGTACCGCAAT
>JBJTAQ010000184.1:0-2953 GCA_046090945.1 Pirellula sp. | reverse complement strand
CCCTGTGAGGAACCACTTTGGGACTCTTGGCTCGATCCTCGAGCGTCCGTTGATCGAGATTTGCGAACCCAAACGGCGGGTTTCTGTCAATCTGCTAAGGTTTGGTTTGAGACCACATTCAGTACCGCAATGGTCGAGTCGAGGTTGGCCGAAACGATTCTCCTGGCCAAAACCTCCATCGACTCACGGGACGTATTTCTTAGGCTTGAGGTGTTTCAATCCCCACAAGATGCATTGCGCATGCTTCAGGAATTATCCAATGATCAAACACCGGGGCTTTCGTCCCGGAATTGTCGATACCATTTTTCCAGAATTGTCGAATCGCTGATTGAACTCATTGGACGCACTCCAAGCCCAGATCTTACTTTGCGAAACATCGTTTCAATAGGAAACTCGCTTGGGGGCAAGAGCGTACTATGGGAACTGTTCTCTGAGCATATGCTCCTGATGGAACTCTACACGCGTCTCTGTGGTACGAGTCCCTATCTGGTCCAAATCCTTTTGAGCAATCCTGGCATGATCGACGATCTGCTCGATTCGCTCATGCTCGAACGCATCCCGGATCAGTCCGGTTTCCAAACTGCATTGGATTCTCTGTGCAAAGGAGCCCAAGACATCGAGTCGGTCGTTTTGTCGTTCAAGAATGCGATGCATCTTGCGATCGGCGTCCGCGATATCCTCGGCAGGGAAAACATTACCGAAATCCATCGAGCCCTTGCAGATGTTCACGAGATCTGCATCGATAAACTGGCTCAGGAAGCCTATCGAAACGTCGCGAAAACTCAGCCCACACCCAGGCATAGCGATCAATCCAAGGTGGATTACGCGGTTGTGCTGCTAGGAAAACTTGCGAGCCGCGAACCGAACTACCACAGCGACATCTCGATGCTGGTCCTTTACGATTCGCCGATCGCAAACCATGGGATATTCTTTCAACAAGTCGCACAGAAACTGATTCAGTTGGCCAACCGAGTCTCCCGCTTCGGCCGGCCCTTCGAACTCAAAGCCTGGCAGTTCCTGGGTGGTAAGAGTTCCAGTTTGGCTTGGACAACGGACCAATTGCTTAGGTCCTTCGAGACTTCTGAAGTTCACATCGAGCATCGGATGAATCTCTACACGGCTCGTATCATCGGGAACTCAAAGTTCGCTTCGGTCTCGGAAGCCGCGATCGAGGGATTTTTGCATGCTCAGGACTGGAGCAAACAGGACTCCTTCGACTTAGTCCAGTGGCGAAGGGAGCTTGAACAAACCGCTACCGAGGAGAACATCAAAAGAGGCTGGGGTGGGACGCTCGACGTTGAAGTCCTCGCGCATCTCTTTTACGCCAAGCATCTACATACATCCAGTCACCCGTGGCTCCGCGGTACTGTCGAGCGACTCGAGGCTCTCCGAAAAAATGGCGTGCTATCTCCACCGACAGCCTTGCAACTGCGAGATGCCTACTATTTTCTCCGCAGCGTCGAGAGCGGTCTGAGGCTGATGAATACCAAACTCAGGCACGATTTACCCAAGGATCCGTTGGAGCTATCCAAGCTCGCGTATGCACTTCAACTCCCCAACGCCGAAGAACTCATTGGGGCTTGTGATCATTACCGCAACTCGATTCAACAATTGGCCCAACGCCATTACGCCCAAGTCCGTGCGCAAATCATCGCTGGAGGCTGATTCGAATCACTGGGGATTCGAGACAAGGCGTTTGTGACCGTTGACCAATTGTGCCGACAGCCGGCCGTTGGGGTCCGACTGACCTGATCGATGGTGCAATCGCATCCGCTGCTGAGCATTCGATGGGACTGTCGTCGGAGTGCTTTCGATCGCCCGAGGCTTCGCAGGGGTCGGTCCTGAAGTGGCCGATCCGCTGTTGTGATGAATCACCGCCCCATCGTGAATCACCTCGCTGGAACCTTCGTCTTGGTATATCTCGTGGCTTGGTCCGTGTCCGCAGGTCGGACATTCGCTCGAAATGCCTCCATGAGAAGCAGCGCACGAACGGCAGGGGAGGTGGCCTTTCAAGTGGCTTACCAAGGAGCCGTGGCCAAGGCAAGTTCCGCAGTTGGCTTGCCCGCAGTCCGGCGAGTAGGGTGTACCCCAAAGACGTGCAAGCCGCACGAACCAAGGGCTGCAGGACCCGCAATTCCCTGAGCCGGAACTCCAAGGCTCGCAGCGGTCCCCGACCGCCGGGTCATTGAGCGACTCATCCCAGTAAATCTCCCCACATCCACCTGCACAAGCGACCCGATTGGCGCAGGAGTGAAGGCTACCCTTGACTCGATGTCGGAGAGTTCCGTCGAAGAGTGGATCTCGGGATGAGCCGTGGCCGTATCCGGTCTGACAAGTCGGTCCGCAGGGCCGAGTTCCGCACCCGATGTCGATCGTGCAGCAACCCGATTGCATGATAAACAGGGCCGACAAAATACCGCCGACGCGCAGCGCACCCAGTGTCGATTCCATCTTTCCCCCCGGAAGTCTTGGATTCCAAAAACTCGTATCTCAACGATTCGCTAACCGCCGGGTTTTATCGGTAGGTATAACCGCTACAATCAGAAAATTCTCCCAACTATCCGAATACCCGTCGCAAAGACGATCGCTAGCAAATGTTTCAACAAGTTCTCTTGGAATCCAAGCTTGTCGCCATCCTTCGACTCGACAGTCTCGATCAAGCCCCGAGGATTGTAGAGACGCTGCTGGATGCAGGGGTCCGCTGCATTGAATTCACGTTGACCAATCGCAAGGCTCCGGAGTGGGTTTCGCGTTTGGTATCCGAGTTGCCTAGCTTTCGGACTGGACATGCGTTTTTAGGGATGGGCTCGGTTAGAAACCTTGAAGAGGCCAAGATGGTGTTGGGTTCCGGAGCTCAGTTCGTCGTCACCCCGATCATGCAGCCTGAAGTGATCCGCTGCTGTGTCGAGGCCAAGATACCGATAGCTTGTGGCGCATACACACCAACGGAAAT
>JBJTAQ010000183.1:0-2690 GCA_046090945.1 Pirellula sp. | reverse complement strand
GTACTCGTCTCGAGCCCAAAAAATATGCATTTGGGAAAAATTCCGTTGCCTGGGAATTATCGGATGGGGAAAGTTATCCAAAAAGGGAGTCATTTTCCTGCAATCCCGGGGAAAGCAACGCCCGATAAGCCTAATCGATAGGGCGATTTAGCCCTCAAAAGACCCTTAACCCGCACGATTTACTTCTCGAACCTTCCAAACCTAGGAACCCATGAGCCGTATTCGAGCCCCACGAAGGAGTCATTCGAAAGCCCCCTTACATCGCAAGCTTCTCTTAGAAAGCTTGGAGGAACGCCGTGTCATGACCGTTTTGCCCTTTGGGGCAACATCTCAGGACACTGGCGAGTTTATGCTGGGGCGAATTGCAGTCACTCCGGTGTTTCTTGAGAGTACCGGTGCGGTGAGCACGGAGGATTGGACGCCGGCGCATGTCGAATCCGTTATGGGGAATATCCAGTCGGGTTTGCAGTGGTGGAATCAGTTGTTGGCTAAAAAAAGCTCCTTGCATACGATCGATTGGGTGATCGATCGAACGTACGTCGACAATCGCCTTCCGATCACTTTTGAACCGATCAACATGACCTCCGAGGGTTATCTGCAATGGGGCCCTCAATTCCTGCAATCTGTTGGCTTCAACAGCACACCTAATTTCGAAACCAATATCCGGGCGTTCAACCACGCTCAGCGAGACAAACTCGATACCGATTGGTCGTTTACGATTTTCGTTGTCAATGCGATGAATGACACGCGGGATTCGGATGGCAGTTTCGCACCTGGCGGTTCATTTTCGAGGGCGTTCTCATTTGCGGGCGGGCTTTTTGAGGTGATTCCTTCTGGTCGTCCAAACTCGACTTACACCCATGAAACTGGGCATATTTTTTGGGCTCGAGACGAGTACAGTGGAGGTGGCAATTACTACGACAAACGGGGTTACTATAACGCGCAGAATACCAACGCAATCGATTTAAATCCGACCCCGAACTTCCGACAGCAACCGAGCATCATGTCATCTGGGCAATCGCTTTCAACCGCGTTTAGTCAGATCATATCACCGGATGCAACGCTGGCTCAAATCGGGTGGAGCGACTCGGACAACGATGGGATCTTTGATGTCCTGGACGTGCCATTGAAGCTAGAAGGAACCGGTCGTTACAACCCTCCGTTCAACACCTACTCTTTCACTGGCAGGGCTTCGGTACAAACCCTTCCAAACAGAAACTCCTCGGGCACGCAGAACGACATCACTCTGAACAAAGTTCGGCGGATTGAATACCGAATTGACGCAGGAGCTTGGACCTCGATCCAATCGGCGGATGCCTATTCGGTAGATCTGAACTTGCAGATCCCGATCACGGCATCGCAGGTTGGGAAGACCATCGAAATTCGGGCTCTGGAGACCAAGCTTGGGCTATCGAGCAATATCTTCAGTGGCATTATTGGAGCCGCGCCGGATGTGACCGACAAGCATGGTGTGCAAGGATTCGTTTGGCGTGATAGCGACAAGGATGGCCAATGGGATAGTTTTGAAAATGGGATTCCCAACGCGACGGTCACGGTCGTCAACTTCAACAATCAGCCGATTTCGCTCCAAACACTAATCGACCCAGATAGTTACACCACCGGCGAGTTGAAGGGCAAGCAAGGTGCCGGTCAGGATCTAGTGCTTATCGATACCATCGGGAACGACTCGAACGGCTTGATCGGAGTCTATCCTAAAAATAACTTGAACGGTCCTAAATTCTTCAAGCCATTTTCGTTTTGGGCCAAGCGATACGTCGATTCGTTCTACGACCAAGACCTGCAATTTCGGGCTCGATTTGACAAAGCCCAGTCGTATGTGTCTCTCGAAGCCATCGCGCAGTCCGATGGAGCGAATGTTCGTTTCGAGGCATTCGATGCCAATGGCAATCTCGTGGGACGATTCGAACGCAGAGGTCTGCTGCGAGATCAGCGAATCACCATGGAGGTCGCTACCGGTAGCGCGACGATTCAAACCGTTGTCGCTCGCGGGTTCCAAAACTCGTTCGTCATGCTCGATCATTTGAAATACGGACCTCAGACACAGGCGACCACGGCTAGCGATGGGAGCTATTCTCTGTCGAATCTTCCCGCAGGAACCTACCGACTATTAGTCAATTCGAATCTTGCAGGATTCATTAATTCGAACACGCAAGACGGGGTCATCGAAGTCTCCTTGGGTGCATCGACGAATGTAGACCATGTGGATTTTGGAGGGTACCTTCCGCCGAGTCCCTGGCAAAATGAAATCCTCCCCGAGGATGTCACTGGCAACCAGTCTGTCAGCCCTTTGGATGTCTTGACTCTCATCAATTCCATCAACGCAGGAGGTTCCCGGCCCTTGGATAACGATCCTCAGGGGGTGGCTCCTTTTGTGGATGTTAATGGCGACCGGTTTTTAAGCCCGCTTGATGTGCTGATGGTCATCAATTTTATCAATCGATCGGGTGGCAGCGGCGAGGGCGAAGCAGCGCCGATGCTCGAACTTGAGGAATCACAACCGACTGGACCGTCGCGATTGGCTTCGTTCGTCTTTGATTCAGATCAAACCATCGGTAGTCGTATCGTGTATCGTTCGAATGCCTTTGAATTGCCTCGGCAGGGGGCAGATCGGTGCGGTTGCCAAGGTTGCATGAGTTTCTTAGCTGCAGAGGGAGAGTTCGGCTCCGATG
>JBJTAQ010000182.1:0-6558 GCA_046090945.1 Pirellula sp. | reverse complement strand
TGTTGTCCTCTCCCTTTCGCCGCTGTCCTGTATTGCTACATTCTCGCGCGACTCGCATGCCTAATCCACGCCGCCAACGTTCATTCTGAGCCAGGATCAAACCCTTCACTTGTGTATGCTTAGACCAACTAAAAACCCTTTGCAGGATCCCCAATCGGCCATGACCAACTAAGTTACGGCTTTGAAACCGGTTGGTGTTTTGTGGTCAACAAAACACCGATTTTAATTTCACAAAACTCTCAATTGTGACCCCACTCCCGAAAGAGTGTGTCACTCGAAGGCTCGTCCACCGGATTGTCAAAGATCAATTCACCCGGTCACTTTTGCAGCGACTGAGGGCCCAACATGGTAACCGCTGTTGTCGGCACCCGTCAAGCCATTCCTCAAACTTTTTCCAAGTTCGTTTCGTCATTTCTGACGGCGACCGGAAGTTCGTCTTTTGCGTCTTCGAACCCCTTGCGACGACTGGCGTCGCTGAGCTCAAATCAGCGAGGGACGAGAAAGATATGGAGCTCGAGCTTTTCATGCAAGGGCTTTTTTTAAAAAAATCTCGAATCGGTTAAAACACCCATTCAAAGCCCTCTTTTTGCCCCCCGCAAAACGTCATCCTCGGCAAACTTTAACGCCCCAAGCCCCAAGCTTTTCCCTACAATTTCACTTTCATCACTCAACCTCCCCTCTTGCACTGCTCCAATGTCCACTGCTACCGACGAAATCCTCGAGCCGCTGTTGCAACGGGCCCAAACCCGCTCCCTTGCGGCCAACCAGTTCTTGTTCCAACAAGCCGATCGCCAAACATCGTTGTTCATCCTCCAAAGCGGCCTTGTAGAACTGGCGATGAACGTTCCAGGCCGAGGCCCCGTCGCCATCTTGTGTGTTGGCCCTGGCGAACTGATCGCCTGGTCGGCCGTCCTCTCGAAGCAACCAATGACCTGCTCGGCCAAAGCCATCGAGGACTCGATCCTGCTTGAAATCCCCGCCGATGCCATCGAAACCCTGGCCTCCCAAAACCCAAGCTTCGCTCACGCCTTCTTCCGATGGATCGCTCTGGCTCTGAGTGAACGCTTAACGGCCACCCGACTCCAGCTGCTGGACCTATTCGATCACCCCAACGCCTAAATCACGATGACCCAAGCTCGCTGGCTCGAACACCAAAACCTCCAGGCCCTGATCGATGTGCTTCGATCACAAGGCTTCCGCGTCGTGGGACCGACGATCGAACAAAATGCCATCGTCTACGAGGAACTGACCTCGATCCAGCAACTTCCTCAAGGCTGGTCGGACTCTCAATCCCCAGCTATCTATCAAATCCAAAGAACACCCCAAAGCCCCGAAAACCAAAAGTACTTTCACTTCAACCTCGGACCCCACTCCTGGAAGAAATTCCTTTTTCCACCCCATTCGCTCCTGTCCAACGAATCGGCCAGCACCCCAAACCAGCCCCTGGCAATCCTCGGTGCTCGCGCATGCGAGTTGGCGGCCATCGCGATCCAAGACCGCGTCTTTATGACCCCGCCATCGGTCGATCCCCAGTACGCTCGGAGGCGCAACGACTTGTTCGTGGTCGCTCTCCAGTGCACGACCGCCGCGAGCACCTGCTTTTGCCCCTCGATGAACACGGGGCCAGCTCTCCCGACTCCCAACGAAAACTCCTCCTCCTACGATATCGCTCTTACAGAAATTGTCTCTGAAGAACCTGGCCAGGTCTCTCACGGCTTTGTCGTTCAGGCCGGTTCGCCAAGTGGACAATCGATCCTCGATCAACTGCCTACTACAGCCGTCACCGCCGATCGACTCCACGCCCAAGAGCAAATCGTCGACTCGGTGCGATCATCGATCGAGCGAGCGATGCCCTCAGGGGATCTTCGCGAGGCTCTGCTGGCCCGATTGAAACACCCTCACTGGGAGGATGTTGCCAAGCGATGCCTCTCATGCGCCAACTGCACCATGGTCTGCCCAACGTGCTTCTGCTCGAGCGTCGATGAAACGCACGACTTGCTCAACGATACAACCCTCCGCGAGCGCCGCTGGGACTCGTGCTTCAACCCGGACTTTACCCACACCTCGGGGGCCCCAGCCCGCAACTCGATCCAGTCACGCTACCGCCAATGGCTGACCCACAAACTGGCGACCTGGTTCGATCAATTCGATACCAGCGGATGCGTCGGTTGCGGCCGCTGTATCACTTGGTGCCCCGTAGGAATCGATTTGACCCAAGAAGTCGCCAAACTGCTCGAACCCTCCGATGCCCCCTTGCTCAGTGTCCCCCCCCAAGCTTGATCATCCTCAGCCTCGCAAGCAGAGTCATTCACTCGATAATCTTCCGTCATCTTCATCCTCAGGAGCCAAGCGGTGATGCAACCCAAGCTTCGAAGCGAATCGTCGGCACCGGTATTCCCGGATCCCTGGTTGCCTCATCGCGCAACGATCACTCGGATGCACCGCGAACTCGATGCCCCATCGACCAGCGTCTTTACGATCGAGCTAAAGCTCGACCCAAGCCCCTTGGCCGACGCTTATCGATTCTCACCAGGCCAATTCAATATGCTGCACTTGCCCGGCTCGGGCGAAATCGCCATCAGCCACTGCGGTCCGCCCCCGGGTACCTGTCGCAACGCTCTCGAACCAGGCTCGTTTCTGCACACGATCCGCGCTGTGGGGCGTGTGACTCGTGCGGTTGAAAAACTCCGAGTCGGCGATACGCTCGGTGTTCGGGGGCCCTATGGATCGAGTTGGCCTATGCCGATTCTCGAAAACCAAGATGTGCTGCTCCTCTCAGGCGGGCTGGGGATGGCTCCGCTGCGACCGGTGGTCTATTCGATCTTGAGCAACCGGACTTGCTATGGCCGTGTCGACTTGCTCTACGGTTCGCGCACCCCGGAGACGATCCTTTATGCCGACGAGTTGGAGGATTGGCGACACGGAGGGATCAGCGTCGAAACAACGGTCGATCGCATCACCAACGAGTCGACTTGGGCTGGACCGATCGGGCCGGTGACGCTGCTACTGGATCGGCGTCGATCGGGTTCTGCTTATCCGAATTTTCGCCCCGAGCGAACTCAGGTTCTGATCTGTGGCCCGGAGGTCATGATGCACTTTTGCGCTTTGAGTGCCATCAAACTCGGGATCCCCCTGAGTTCGATCTGGATCTCGATGGAACGCAACATGCAATGCGGCATCGGGTACTGCGGCCACTGCCAATGGGGCCCGTACTTTCTGTGCAAAGACGGCCCGGTGCTCCGCTACGATCAAGCCGAGCCATTCTTGAGTGTCAAGGACTTGTAAGTATGGCAGAAACACCCGGAAACCCCTCTGGAAACCCAAGGAAACCGTCGGTTGCAGTCGTCAAGTTCGCCTCGTGTGACGGTTGCCAATTGACCCTCCTGGACTGCGAAGACGAACTGCTGTCGATCGCCGATAGGATCGACTTTGCGCACTTTGCCGAAGCTTCGAGTCACCTGCAACCCGGCCCCTACGACTTGGCCATCGTCGAAGGATCGATCAGCACCCAGGAGGACAAGCACCGGATCGTCAAACTGCGATCCCAAAGCAAAAAACTCATTACGATCGGTGCGTGTGCTACCGCAGGAGGTGTTCAAGCTATGCGAAATTTCCAAGATAGCGAAGAGTTCAAAAGAGCTGTTTATGCGTCGCCGGAGATGATTCAATCGCTGGCCAATTCGACTCCCATCGCCGAGCATGTCCAAGTCGACTTTGAGCTTCGCGGTTGCCCGGTCGATAAGCATCAATTGATCGAGGTCATCTTGGCATTTGCCCAAGGCCGACAGCCCAAGACGTCGACCGAGTGCGTCTGCCAGGGTTGCAAAAGGCGCGGGACGGTGTGCGTTGTCGTCGCGCAAAAGAAAGCTTGTCTAGGGCCGGTCACCCAAGCTGGCTGCGGCTCGATCTGCCCAGCTTACGATCGAGGTTGCTATGCCTGTTTCGGACCTTCGGCACAGCCGAACATGCCGGCTCTTTCCCAAGGCTTGCTCGCAGATAAACTGTCCAACTCCCAAGCGGCCAAGTACTTGCAGTCGTTCCATGCAGCTTCGCCAGAGTTCGCAAGCGAGAGCCAGAGGCTTTGGCAACTTCAAAAACCTCCCGGTCGATCTTCAAGGTGAGCTATGAGCCAGCAACGATCCATTCGCGTTCCGATCCTGACGAGAGTCGAAGGGGAAGGGGCTCTGAACATTCGGCTACAAGGGACGAGCATCGAAGAGATTCAGCTGAATATCTACGAACCCCCCAGATTTTTCGAAGCTCTCCTCCGAGGTCGACCCATCGAAGACATCGCCGATATCACATCGCGCATCTGTGGCATCTGTCCGATCGCGTATCAGATGACGGCCGTCCAAGCGATCGAGTCGCTATTGGCCTGCAAGATCCCACATACGATCGCTCAATTGCGAAGGCTCGTGTACTGCGCCGAGTGGATCGAAAGCCACGTGCTGCATATCCATCTGCTCCACGCCCCAGATTTCTTTGATTGCCACAGCGCGATCGATTTGGCCCAGCGATTTCCGAGCGAGGTCAAACGCGGGCTCAAGCTCAAGCAGATCGGAAACCGGATTCTCGAAGTCCTCGGGGGCCGCGCGATCCATCCGATCAACATCGCGATAGGCGGCTTTTATCGATTGCCCAAGACCAGCGAACTTGCCGAGTTGATCCCAGAGCTTCAGCGAGGACTTCAAGACGCCATCGATGCGGCGCGGTGGCTGGCAAGTCTTCCGCTTCCAGATTTCTCAGCCCCTTACCATTACGTATCGCTGGTCCATCCCGAGCGGTATCCGATCGAGGCCGGACAGATCGCCATCGGGCCAGACCAGACGATTCCGATCGAAAACTATGAATCGCATTTTCAAGAGGTCCAAGTTCCCCATTCGACTGCACTGCAATCCCGACGAATTGGAGCAGTGGACCAAGCGAGCGAGTATTTCGTCGGTCCGTTGGCTCGGATGTATCACAACCAATCAAGACTTGAGGCCCAGGCTGGTCGGCTGGCTGATGAACTTCGCTTGGATCCTCGCTCCTGCAATCCATACCAGAGTATTCTTGCTCGAGCCATCGAGGTCGTGCATGCGTTCGAGGAAGGGCTCGGGATACTTGGAAGTGTCGTTGCCAGTGGGCTTGTGGGAGCTACGGCCCAAGTAGACTACGAGCCGAGAGCGGGCGTGGGAATCAGCGCGACCGAAGCGCCGCGGGGTTTGATCTACCATCGCTACCAGATCGACTGCGAGGGACAAGTCGAGTTGGCCAAGATTGTGCCGCCGACGTCGCAGAATCAGGCTCGGATTGAGGCGGATCTGCGAGCATTGGTCGAGCAGATTCATCAGCAGACCGATGAGTCGATAGCGGTCCAATGCGAGCGTCTGGTCCGTTGTTACGATCCGTGCATTAGCTGTTCGACCCATTTTCTCAAAGTCAAAATTGAGCGGGCATGAGCGCCGAATCCAGTTCTGCCCGTTGCGAGGTGTTTGGGATAGGCAGTCCACACGGAGTCGACCAGGTCGGCTGGATGGTGCTCGATCGACTGCAGCGAGTTGCCCAAAGTGGATTGGGGATCCATCGATTGCAAACACCGCTGGATTTACTGGCGTTCGCATCATCGGATCGATTCGATTCGAGTCGAGCGTGGATCCTGGTCGATGCTTGTGTGGGTGATGAGGTTGGTAGGATTCATTCTTGGCATTGGCCGCAGGTGCCTGAATCGGGGGTGCCGATCGGAAGTCTATCCTCGCACGGGATAGGTTTGATGGAGGTGCTCGGCATGGGTCAGCAGTTAGGACTCTTGCCGAGCGAGGTCTGGATTTACGGTATCGAGGTAGGGACGCAGTTTGCGGAATCTTGTCAGCAGTTGCGGTTAGACCCGTCGCTGGAAGATGCGTTGAGGTCCTCGATCAACCACTGCGCGGCGTTGATCGCTGACAGATCGGTAGCACGGTCCTCTGGAACCGTGCGTCGTTAAAAGCGTTCGCTCACGGCCTCGGAGGGCCGTGGTACGGGGCTCGGACCGTGCGTCGTTAAAAGCGTTCGCGCACGGCCTCGGAGGGCCGTGGTACGGGCTGGACCGTGCGTCGTTAAAAGCATTCGCTCACGGCCTCGGAGGGCCGTGGTACGGGCTGGGACCGTGCGTCGTTAAAAGCGTTCGCTCACGGCCTCGGAGGGCCGTGGTACGGGCTGGATTTTTGGAACCAAAAAAGCAGGTTTTTCTAGTTGTCATGCGATTTAAGCACATCTACCCATGAAGATCGAGTACGCAATCTGCCCATTGGAGGCAACCGCAGGGTTGACGGGTTTGCATGATGCTACAGGTCTTCCTACACCTTTATTGGTTTCGTGCATCGTGTCGGATCTTTCCCCTTCCAAGCCAGTCGCTCGCGTCGTTTGGTTCAAACGAGATTTCCGAGTCCAGGACCATGCGCCACTGACTTACGCGTGCGCCGCCGGACCGGTCGTGCCCCTGTGGATCGTCGAACCAGCTTGGTGGAATAACCCCGATATGGATCGGTCTCACTTGCATTTTGCCCTGGAATCAGCACTGCAACTGCGAACCGCACT
>JBJTAQ010000181.1:0-3732 GCA_046090945.1 Pirellula sp. | reverse complement strand
GAATTCGAACGCTGGGTTTGAGTTGCCGAATCAAAATGGCTATGAGGTGATCAATTTGGTGCAGTTCAATCAGGGGCTACCTCAAGCCGTAACGCCGATTCAGGTCGCACCCCCGGGGGCTGTCGCTGTTCCTCCGCCGGCCGCTCCTCAGCAGCTACCCCCGACGGCTTATCGCGGCGTACCTTGGGACGGCCGAGTGGTGCGTTAGAGTTGCATGTAAACCGAGTGGGCCCTAATGACACATTGTCTAGGTCTGAGTTTATTTTCTGGCTGATTTCGTATTGGGCTAGGTACCTTAATCGCCTCACGAGTTGCGAAAGGTTGTGGCCTGATGATGTAGATGCTACAGTGGATTTAGTTGTTTCTGATTGATGCAGTAGGCGATTGGAGTGAGCTGGATATGAGCAGCGAGATCCTCAAGGGAAAACTGTTATTATCTTTTGCATATAAGCTAGGTATAGTGAATCTTGCTGAGCTTGAGATCATCCTCGAACTTTGGAGGGGAAATCCTAACTCCAACCCTTCGAGTCTCCTGATTTCACGTGGATTGATAGACGCCCAAACGAGTGATATTCTCGCCAATGCAGTGGAGGCCGAGGCAAGCAAGTATGGCGGAAATCTACAAGCGGCTTACGAGCGGCTAATCACTCAGAATTGGTTTCCCGAGATCCTTTCGGGACAGGTTCCATTACCGGATATCGATGATGTGACATCACAGGATTTGGGGAAAACAAAATTGGTCTTGAGAGCCAATCAACCCGATGATGTAAATTCAACTATCTCTTTAGGCTCGTACGCTTCAGGAGGGAGTCGATATCGTATAGGTCGCTTGATCGCAGAAGGTGGCCAAGGCAAAGTGTACGAGGCAGTCGACACGGAACTTAATCGCGTTGTGCTACTGAAGCAACTCTCTGTCAAGCTTGAAGATAATCCTGAAGCGCGAGGTAGATTTATTCGCGAGACTCGGACAGGTGCGATTCTTGAGCATCCAGGTATCGTCCCAGTGTATGACATCGGACAGCATCCTGGAGGACGACTCTTCCAAGTCATGCGCTATTTCAGACCCGGATCTCTTCACAAGAAAATCGCTGTTTATCACAAAGAAAACCCAAATAGCTTAAACGAGATGGCTTTCCGAAGCCTGCTGACACATTTTGCCGCCGCCTGTAGGGCAATCGACTTTGCGCACTCAAGGGGCATACATCACTTGGACATCAAACCCAACAATATTGTCACAGGAGAATTTGGTGAAACGCAGATCATAGACTGGGGATTAGCCCAGGTAACCGATGGTGATATGCTTGAGAAGGTCGAGGAAGAATCAGGAATGCTCCTTGGCGGATCCTCGCGGAGCGATTCCGGAGGTTTGGGTAAAAATTCCAAAACGAAAATTGCCTCGGGCAAGCCCCGGGGGTTTTGCGGCACGAAATCTTACGCGGCACCCGAGCAATGGCAGGAGGATTGGAGTGTCATCGGGAAAAAAGCGGACATCTATGGACTGGGTGCAACCCTATTCGAAATCTTATCCGGCAGACCACCCTATGACCCCAAATCGCCGACAATCGCCGAGGATGTTGAGATCGGGAATCTCCACAACGAATTCCAACGTTGGGTTACGCCTGGTTTGCGAGCGATTTGTCTCAAGGCAATGGCGATAAAGCAAGAGGATCGTTATGGAACCGCAGGAGAATTAGCTGACGATGTTGAACGATTCCTGGCGGATGAACCGCTGGAGGCATACCCTGATCCCTGGCAAGTCCAACTGTGGCGATTCGTCAAACGCAACAAGACAGCAGTTGCGACGATAACGGCCTTGCTTGCCACGAGCACGATTGCGTTGGCGGTTGGAAATGTACTGGTTTCCCAACAGCGGGATCTTGCGAGAAAAAATGCCGCGATGACACGAGAGGTAATCTCGGAATTTATCGAATCGGTCGCCGACGACGACTGGAGCAGCATTCCCGGCACGGGACCACTCAGGCTCGAAGCGGTTTCGAAAGTGACCGATATGTTTCCGGGTATCATCGCTCTACAGCCAAGCGACCCCGATGTGAGCTTCGATGCGGCGGAAATTTACAGGTCGTGTGCAAATCTTTATCGCTTGCTCGGAAATACTACCCAGGCTCAGGTTCTTTACGATGAATCTAAAGAACTCAACAGTCCCCTGATTGAGAAATATCCAAGGGAATCCAAGTTCCAGGTTCAAAAGTGCATGATTCAGTTAGATGAAGCGGAAGTTGCGCTCCGAGAGCGAGGGCCTGACGCTGCATGTGGAAATCTGAAAACCGCAACCGACAACGCAAAAGAATTTAATTCTAGATTCAAAAGTTTTGATACACGTTGCGCGACGGCGATGGCACTAGCAGATTATTCCGTCGCTCTTTTGGACGCTGGGCTATATAAAGAAGCTGCGGTCGAATCGACCGAGGCTGTGAAGGGATACGGCCTTCTCATCGATCAGGTGAGTGATCCAGATAAGAAAAACGAAATGCGAATGCTAGCCTCGTTGGCAGCTGCCACGGCAACCAGAGCAATGTGTTCTGATGGCCGTTTGAAAGAAGCCGATGAGATGTCGCTGAAAGCAACAATTCTTGCGAGCGAACTGATCGGCGAACGTCCAGGAGATCCAAATGTTGAATACACAGATGCTATTGCTCGACTTGAGAGAGTTGGCGTGCTTGCGATTGGAAATCCATCCGATAAAGTTGCCGATGAGATGGAATGTCAGGGATTAGATCAGCTTCGGAAACTAGTGGCTGATTCCAAGTTGGAAACGAATTTTCGCCCCGTGCTCTGCGAATATCTATCCTTAAGAGCCGAGCGACTCATTTCCAGAGGGCAGTTCTCGCAAGCAATCGAACTTGCAGACGAAGCGATCGGAACGATAGCGATGCTCGACCGCCCCACCGGGGCGATCGAAGCTAAACTCAGGCTTGCGTTCGCCATCTACCTACGTGGTGTTGCCACGAAAGCACTTGGCGATACATCCGGGGCAAAATCTTTCTTTCAGAAAGCAAAAACCTACTATGTTGCGGTCATGCCATCGGCAAAGTCAAACCAAAAAATAATCCAACAATCAAATCATCTCAGTCAGGAATTGGGCAACTAAACATCGATCAAGCTAGCAACCGGACATAGAACTCTATGTCGATAGTTGTGTTATTCGTGCCCAGTGATTGTTTGGGTCTGATAGTGATCGTTAGCTTACCTCTGCCGGCCAAGATCTTCTTTTTCTTTTTGGTTTTCTTGTCATCCTGCAGCACTACGGTGCAGGGATCCTCACTCGTCAACGAGGCGGCCAGATCAGTCAATCCGGTATTCAAATCAATTTTCGTTGGAAGAGCAACAGAGTAAGCGCCAGTTTCTGAAATACCAACGTTAGATAATTCATAATCCGGAAAATTCACTTCAAGGCTAAAGAGAAACAGCGATAGTTTTTCCCCATTTTTAATGGTGTTAAGTATCGGGAATACGATGACGCCGTCGTCTCGCTTGATGTCTATTTTTGTAATTTTTAATTTCCTGTTTTTCCCCGATACTTTTTTGGTCGAGGTTTTGGCTTTACCTGTGCTGGCAGCCTTCTTAGCTACTTTCTTTTTGGCCATGAGGCATTTCCCTTGGGTGCAAGACAACCATATGCGTTACGGAACTTCACATCGCTCGTATTATAGTCAGACGAGGATGCAAATGTGGCCCTAAGACCTTTTTTTGGGCCATACAGTGGGTTAAAGC
>JBJTAQ010000180.1:0-1581 GCA_046090945.1 Pirellula sp. | reverse complement strand
GACTCGGGACGATGCGACCATTGAGCTCGAGCACGGTAAACCCATGATCTTTGGAAAGGACAAAGACAAGGGGATTCGACTGAGGGGTTTCTCCCTCGAGGTCGTGAATCTGTCTGACGGCAAGGTCAAGGAAGATGATCTGCTGTTCCATGACGAGCAAGCCGATCCGGCGTTGGTCTATTTGTTATCTCGTATGCGTCATCCCCAATTCCCGGAGCCGATCGGAGTCTTCAGAAACGTTGTTTATGAGACGTTTGAGGAGGCTGTGCGAGGGCAGATCGACCAAGCGGTCGAGCAGCGTGGTAAAGGAGATTTGCAGAAACTCTTCTCCAGTGGAGACACCTGGACCGTCAAGGCTTGAGCGGAGCTATCGCTAGCTTGCCGCTTTTTTTGTCCGTTGTTCAGTGACTTCGATTGCGGCTAACAACGCCTTGGCTTTGTTGAGAGTCTCCTGATATTCGCTTGCAGGGTCGCTATCGGCAACAAGTCCTGCACCGGCTTGGATGTAGACCTTGTGATTTTTGATCACCATCGTTCTGAGGGTGATGCAAGTGTCCATGTTACCGCGGTAGTCGAAATACCCGACTGCACCAGCGTAAGGCCCGCGTTTCGTTGGTTCGAGTTCATCGATGATCTCCATGGCTCGGACTTTAGGTGCGCCGCTAACGGTTCCTGCAGGCAGGCATGCACGAAAGGCGTCCATAGCTGATAGTTCATTTCGCAAGGTTCCTTGGACATTCGATGAGATGTGCATGACGTGCGAGTAGAATTCGACCATCATCAAGTCGTTAAGTCGGACTGAGCCGAACTGGGCAACTCGGCCGACATCATTTCGTCCAAGGTCGACGAGCATGACATGCTCGGCCCTCTCTTTTGGGTCGGCTAAAAGTTCCTCGGACAAGCGTTGATCTTCCTCGGGAGATTTGCCGCGTGGACGAGTACCGGCCAGGGGGCGGACCGTTACAACTCGATCGACGACTCTTGCCATGACCTCGGGGCTGCTACCGACGAGCGTACATTCGGGAGTGCGGAGTAAAAACATGAACGGGCTAGGGTTGATCACACGCAGGGTTCGAAAGATTTCGATTGGTTCGCTTTGGCAGGGGACCTCAAAGCGTTGGCTTAGGACCACCTGAAAGATATCCCCGGCTTGGATGTACTCTCTGCAGCGGAGAACTGCCGAATGAAAGCCTTCTTGGGTGAAATTCGATACAGGAGCTAGCGTGGGAGTATAAGTAAGCGGGATATCGGCTAGCGAATGTTGGGGAAGTGGGCTGTCGAGTTGTTCGACAATACGCTCGATCCAACCGGTAGCCTGAGCGTAGGCACTCTCGGCAGAAGAGCCTTCGTTGGCTCGGGACAGCACCACGACCATGATGGTTTTGTTGACGTGGTCAAAGACAACGAGTTGGTCGTAGAAGCCGAAGTCCAGGTCTGGTAGTTGGCGATCATCCTTGGGCGTATTCGGTAATTCTTCAACGTACCGAACCACATCATAGCCTGCATACCCGATGGCACCGCCGACGAAAGGTGGGAGTTCCGCAACTGGGGCGATCGATTGGTTTCCAAGTTGTTGGGAGA
>JBJTAQ010000179.1:0-11203 GCA_046090945.1 Pirellula sp. | reverse complement strand
AACCTCTGACCAGCCTTGGACATCGCTGCCGGTATTGGACCAGTCACCCAAGTGTCTACGACTATTATCCAAAGTTAGGATGGCGATTGAGTTATCAGCTCAAACGAGCCAATCGAATTCGGCAGTACTGGGATGCACGATGGTTCAAGCCCGATACGATCTACCTTGAACGGGGTGTTTTTCACGATGCAAGTTTGTGGCTCGATCGTTGGTTTCGTAAAATTACTCGCCGCTTAGTCCTGGATGTTGATGACGCGATCTTCTTGCAGTTCCCTGAGAAAACCAGGGAACTGATCGAGTCAAGCGACCATGTAGTTGTCAGCAATCAACCCCTCTACGAGTATGTCGCTCAGTACCATTCGAACATCACCGAAATTCCAACTTGTGTTTCTTTGGAAAGGTATCATCTCAAGGAGACCTCATCGAAAGATAAATCCAAACCCATCATTGGCTGGATGGGGACCCCCTCGAATCTACCCTTCCTGGTGCATTGCGCACCGGCTCTGAGGCGACTAGCCAAGGAGCATACCTACACGCTCCTCGTCGTTTCCAACAATCCGGAACCGCTCAAGCAAATCGATTTGCAAGGGGTCGATGTGCGCTTTGAGGCTTGGAACCCTCAGATCGAGATCGAGCGCTTGCATGAGATGGATATCGGTCTGATGCCACTACCTGCCGATCAGGATTGGATGCGGTACAAGGCGGCGACCAAACTCGTGCAGTACATGTCGGTTGGGATACCGGCGGTAGCAAGCCCCATCGGCGTGAATGCGACGATTCTCAAGGACGACCAAGTTGGTTTCGCCGCGGCAAGCGACGATCAGTGGTTTGAATCGCTAAGGACTCTGTTGGCAGATCCCGACCTGCGGCATCGTATGGGCACTGCTGGCCGATCGTTGGTCGAGTCGAAGTACTGCATTGAAGCCAATGTAGGTCGACTCGAACAAGTGTTGATCGGAGGATAAACAGTCCCGATTTTCCTGAACAATTTTAAGGTGACACTCCTAGAGACCTAGGATGTCATCCAGATCATGAATCAAGGCCGCGTCGAGACGATCATCGCTGGATTGATCTCCTGAAACCGAGTTCGCAGTCCAAGCCAACAGATCGTCGGAATCATCGAAGGACTTGCCAAGCAGGCTTGAGCTGAAGTAGCTGGCCATCGCAAGATCGCTTGCGCGAACCGTCGACTTGGTTGCAACTGCTGCCGCAGAGCGAGCCGAACCCACCGAGGCAACCGGTTGTGGGGCTGGGCTTGCGAGGGCAGCTGCGGGAATCCACGAGTCGCCATCATCAGCCGATTCGCCTTCTCCTCCGCCTCCGAGGTTCTTGTTGATCTCATCGATCACTGCAAGGACATCGAGTGCATTGATGAATCCATCGCCATTAACATCCAAGTAAGGAGGTACGGCCGTTGGAGGCAACGGCGGACGGCTTGGAAGCCCCGCATTGATGTAGTTGACGATTTGGAGCACGTCGATTGGCGATACGAAACCGTCGCCGGTGACGTCAAACCTATTGTTCGGATTGGTGTACGGATTAGCGCTGATGGTGATCATCCAATCTTCAACCTCTCCGTCGACTGCTTCACCTAGCGGTGAACCGACGGCAGCTTGGTCGCTGCTGAGTCGGAACCTTGCTGCCACAGCTCGATCGGTAACCGATCCGGCTGGCACGTTGAAGGACACAGGGCTGTTGATTCCATTGACGATTCGGCCAGGGATGTTGATCTTCTCACTGGTGTCGAATGCTCCGTTGCCATTGAAATCGATCCAAGCTCCAACGTAAGCTGGCCGAGCGATCGTGACACCTTGGACGGTGAATTGGAACGATCCGCTGAATCCCGAGACGATCGAATTGAAGGTCACGCCGTCGTCTTGGTCTTCGTCAGGTACCTTGGCATCCGGATCTGCGGTGTTGGTTAGTCCCAACGAGAAGCCATCGACTACTTTATGGCGTGGACCGTTGCTATCTCGAAGACTTGCGTAGTTGGGATCTGGCGCATCGCCGTAATCGAGACCTTCTCCCAAGAAGATCGTGACGAGCGTGTCACCGTTGAGTTCGGTCGCACGCATCGGATTGCCTGCCTTGTCTCGAATACCGGTAACGACTTGGGTTCCCAAGCCACCGACTCCGAGGCTACCTTCGACGAAGATCTGATCACCGAGGATCGTGATCTTCACACCCGCCATGTTGGCTTGAGCCAATACACCACCGATGATCGTTGCGACTTGCGAGGCCGCCTTGACCTCAGCAAGATCGAAGACGATTGGAGTGGTCAGTTCGCGACCTGGGACTCCGACGACCTGCAATCCACCGCTGGTGATGATTCGCAGATCGCTCTGAGTACCGACAGCGATCATGCCGCCGGCCGAGAACGTCGCGTTGAGTCCCAAGCCTGCAGCATTGATCGCAGCGACGATCAGAGCGGCCTGTTGGTCTGCGGATGCCGTGTTGAGCGGAACAGGAGTGTTGTTCAGGCCGACGGATCCGTTTCCATCAAGTTCGAAGACAACCGACTTGTCACCGCGTTGGATCGAGAAGGTTTGTCCATCGAAGAGGCCTTCGGGAACTCCGTTGTTGGTCGGAATCTTCAGGCCATAGACAGGAGTTGTACCGGTCTTGCCCGTAGCGGTGATTTGACTGGTCACAGGCAGGAATTGGATCAAATTGCTGCCGAGGATCTGCATTTCACCGTTTCCGATCGATTTGATCGTCAGGTTGAGGTTTGCCGAATTGATCGCATTGACGACGTTCTGTGCAAGGATCTCAGGTGGGTCAGAAGCCAGGAACTGAACCGGGACGTTGCCGGTCGTGAAGGTTTGGTTGTTATCGAACTCGAACGTTACTCGACGGAATCCATCGTCCACTTGGAAGGTGGTTCCATCGATTGCCGTGTTCGTGAAGTTGTCGGCGCTCGAAGGAACTCGAAGCACGATGCCGGTTTCGACTTCGAAGTAATGCGGCTTGAGATTCGCATCGATGATGGTGTAGGTGGTGCCATCGATGAGCGAACGAGGTTCGATGGCTTGGATCAAGTTCTCGTTGGTGTTCACAAAGCGGATCGTGTAGGCCGCTCCGCTTTCCCAAAGACCCGACAATGGTGTCAAGCGAATAATATTGCTGGTCGAATCATAGCCAAAGCGATAGTCCTGGCCTTCGATCAGAATCTTGCCGTTCTTCGAGATAATCAACGAATTGCGGGTGACTGTCTTGCTGTCGACTCCGGTCCCTTGTGCATTGAAATCCAAGGCCGAGGTGTCGAGCACCTGTAGATCGAAGTAGGCCAGAGAGTTGCTCACAAGTTCGATTACGCCAGGGGTTGGATTCGAATCTGCGCCGAGGGTATCGTTGTCGCGTGGGGAGAGTGACAGCACGGCAGGACCAGTGAAGTCCGATCGGTCTGCGGCACCTCGGTCCTTGAAGACCGATTCGCCAAGTCCCGGAGGAGCAACAACATTGGGATCATCGGTACGAAGCGCACCGGTGATGTCGATCGCAGGAGCGATGATCGGCGATGGGGCCAAACCGAGCGGCTGTTTCACGGCCAGCAAAGCAGCCCGATCGACCAAGGAATCGATCGACGAATCGATCGCTGCAGAGCCTGGTACAGGATACAGGTTGCCATCGACCGCATCGGTAAAGAGCGGCGTTGTCGAGGCGACCTGGATCGGGAACTGACCTACCGTCGCACCAGTGGTGTTGGTCGTGTTGCGCTGATAGAGCGTTCCGCCAATGACGGTCGAGGTGCTGGAGCTAGCGATCGAGATGCCGGTGGTGTTGTTGGCAACGATGTTGTTGAGCAACGTCGGGCTGGCGTTAGCCCCTACACGGATGCCGGTTCCTGAGGTACCGAATCGCAAGCCTGGGCGGCTCGAAAGAGCACCTACAGCATCGATATCTGCACCCACGGAATCTCCGCTGGTGGGGCCATCACTCGGCTCGTCGGTCAATCGCACAAACTGCAATTGGCTGAGCGAGTTGAAACCATATTGGTCCAAATCGATATAGCGATTGTTGAACGAAGCGGTACCTACCGAGGTGTAGTTGACACCGTCGGCTGAAACCTCGACTCGTACCAACTCTGGCAAGCCGACTTCGTAGACAGCCAAGTCAGGGCGTACATCGTTCGAGCCAGTTAGGAAGTTATCCGTGAACTGAACGACCATGACTCCACCACGTCCGAGCGATACAACACCTTGGCCAGGGATCGGCTCGCCGATACCGGTGTAGTTTGGAGCGCCGACTGCGTTCCCGGGGACTTGCAGACCTGCGATCGGCACTGGACCTCCGCCGGCTCGCGGGTTGTACAGGTTCGTGGGAGCCAAATCCGCGAAGGAAAGAGCTCCGTCGGCGTAGAAGTCACCTAGGATCGAGATCGCCGGTTGCGAATCGATGCGAGTTACGGATCCACCAAAAATCGTGTTGTTGACGATACGAGCAAACGGAACCGATGCTGGAACATCGTTTGGACCATTGAGTGGATCGCCGGCGAGATCGATACCACCGGCGAGATTGCTGATCAACTCGTTGTTGACCATCACGGCACCAGGGATCAAACGCTGGTTGTTGATCGTCAATGTGTTTCGAACCGAACCGGGATTCGGAGCACCAGAAACTGGGTCGCGAGCGTCGGCTGTAATGACAGCACCAAACCCGGAGGAGAACGAGATCCTTGAATTCTCAATGACAACCTGGCCCTGATCCCTTGGCGTATTGCGGTCGCCTTCGAGATTGGTCACCAGAACGCTACCGACGGTCGATGGTATCGAAACGCCGGTCGCCCCCGAGATCAGGATCGACGAGGAGGGTTGTCCACCGAGCCCTGGAACAGGGAACGCCACGATGCGAACTTGGGATTGAACTGCCGGAGAGTTGATCACACTCAAAACCAGTGCAGCGACTTGGACATCGGTAAGCTTCACGCTCGGATTGAAGGGGATTTCAATGCTACCTTGACTGACCCCAAATCCTGGGGCGTTTGGAAGCAAGGTGGTATCGTTGAATTCCAAGCGTACGGTGTTCGTACCATCGGTGATGGTCAGCGATAGCCCATCGGATAGGCTCGAAGAGTCATTGAAGCGAACCTTGGGGCTTCGAGTCACAACATAGCCGACCGAGGAACCCATCGTTACGGTGACCGATCCGAGGAGGAACAGATCGCGGGTATTCGAACCGCTGATGCTGCCGTCGACTCCGATCGCACTGGTCTTCAGGACGCTTTGAACTCCCGGAGAGTTAACCGCATCGCGGAATCTCGCGGCGATCGTCTCGGCCGACTCGCCGGAGATCGGGTTGAACGGGATCGGGAAGTTACCGGGTTTGACTCCACTACCTGGTTGACCGCTTGGGATCGATGCATCATCGAACTCGAACGTGATCGAATTGTTGCCATCGCTGACGGTGATCGTATCGCCATCGGTGATCGAGGAAGCCGGGTTGAATCGCATCTCTACCGCACCGCTAAGGGCTTGGTTCGGATCAAACGCTTGGGTCAATCGAATGCGATCATTGACGCTCAAGTTGTTCGGATTGTTGTTATTGTTGCCGCCGTTATTGGTCCGAGTCGATAAAGGCTGTCCATACTCCGAACCACCGCGGATTTCAACTTGATAAGGTCCGACGAGGATCTCGCTACCGCTGCCTGGTACCGTCGTGAAGCTGGTATCAGCCGGGGCATTGGTCACCGTCTCGCCTCTTTCAGCAAGACCGATGATGAAGTCATCGAGGTAGAGACCCTCAAAGTTGTTGTTCTGCGATCGAGTGGCTGGATGGAGCCGTCCGAGTACATACTCCGAGAAATCATCCCCATCACGAACGCCGTTGACGGTGAATGGACCCGGATTGCTGACCGTCACTCCCGTCAAGTCGATCGCATTGGTGTTGCGACGGAAGTTTGTGAATTGATCGATGCCTGGAGCGAGGTTCTCCTCGAAGGCTCGAGCAACCGCTGTTGCGACTTCGTCTGCCGTCATACTTTGGAGAATATTCACAGCGACGTTCGAACTATTCGAGGCGCGATAAGCACCATCGACACGGATATTCGAGTTAGGACCAACGGTCAAATCGCTGATTCCATCGAGTTGGAGCCGGTTGCCCGAGACGCTTCGATTGAACCGCGGGGTGATGTCCAAAGTGACCTGATACTGGCCGGTCGAGCCTGAGGAAGAACGACCACTTGCAAGCAACGGGCTGTACTCGTTGATCGCTGAATTGCTGATCCCGAAGTAATAAGTTCCGGACTTGGCAAAGGTATGAGTCAGCGAGACGTCGAACTGCGTGGCCGTCGATGCTCGAGCCAATTCGTTGCCGAGTGAGTCGAAGAGCCGAACACGAGGATTCAGAGGCGAATTGAGCGCGCTTGCTGAGACTGCAAGATCGATCGTGGTCCCCTCGTCGGCTTGGAACTGAACCATATCGACGTCGGCTCGGACTGCATCGGGCTGTTCGCCCGGTTGCAAGACGATATCTCCGATGGCACCTTTGGCGATCCATTGGGTCAGTTCCGCCGGCACAATGGCGGTCTTGACCGCAGTTCGGAAAATCTCCGAGCGATCGGCCAAATCCGTGAGATCTGCCGTGAGCGACTTCGGTGTGTAGGTCGCGGAATTGACCGCTGCAAGAACCTTCTGGGCAATTTGATCCGGCGAGTCGCTGTTCGAATAGGTGATCACATTCCCGCTCGGAGCAGTACCAGTGCCGTCCCAGAATACAAAGGTCGAGCCTCGAAGCGAAATCGTTTCGCCATTTCGAATTCCTATGCCGGATGGGAAGACCAAGGTTGGGCCCATCTCGATTTCAAAAGTTCTACCACCGACCGTGAAAGTCTGTCCATCGCGAAGTTCGCTAGCAGCAACTGTTCGCAACTCAGGACCTCGGCTACCGAAGCTGTTAAAGCCCAAGCCACCGGCGGTGCTGAACTCGAATCGCAATCGGACTTGTTTGTCCCCTGCGAATTGGGCCAGCGACACCCGGGCTTGTCTCCAAGAGGTGCCCGGCGGCGTCACTGTTTGACCAGGAAGGCTGTTAGGACCAACAGGACTTGGCACGTTATCGACCAAGGTTTCGATTGGGGTTTCCGAAGCGTTGTTGGTGGCCAGCTGAACCCACGAGTTATCGTCCCCTGCGCCGTAGACGCGGAACGAATCTCGCATGGGGTTAAACTGATTGTTCACCGTGCTCGAAGCCGCATCTTCGGTTGCCAAGAAGTAGCTAAAGTACAGCGTTGGCAGATCGGCAGCCGTAAGGTTCTCAAGCGAGAACGACTTGCTCTCCATCACGCCGGTTGCACCACCAGGGAAGTTATAGGTGTTCTCAAGCGGTTCTCCGAACGCGCGGGGCTGAGCCAGCGGATCGGTTGCAGTATTGAAGTTCGCATTGGAATGGCCGAGATTTTCGTAGCCAAAGTACCAACTCGTTCCACCGAGACCTGCGGTGTTTCCTTCAATGTCGGCAGAGATACCATGACCTGGGTTCGTCGATCGACGCGTGGTTTGGTGCCACAGGTTGTAGTCGAGGTTCGAGAATGCCAGGCCATCGAATCCAGCGCTGCCGGTGTCGACAAAGTTCGACCCGTTGGCAAACACTCCTTGGAGTACCCCATTGGTGTCGAATGCGTAAATGCGTCCGCCGGCAGTCGAACCAAACAGCAGGTTCGCATACGCACCGTTAGCCACGTTGCGAGGACCAGCCGAAAGACCTGTAAACTGCAATCCGGTCAGTTGGTACGACGAGGCAACGTAGGTACCGATCGCACCCGAGCGATTGTTGAAAAGTTCGGCCCTGGAAACGCGGAACAAACCACCCGCATCGCTGACTGCGTACAGGTTTCCGTTGATACCCGCGACACCTCGAACCAATCCACCAGGAGCAATTCCAATTCGACGCGACGATCCAGTCGTACCGGTAACCGTGGCCCCGAAGATCGTGACCTCGTTGAGGTTGATCCCGCTCTCAACAGCCGTCAATCCTGGGAATCCTGAACTGTTGATCGCTTGAACTACTCGGGTCGCAATCACCGCTGCGGTGTCGCTGGCCAAGAAGTTCACACCGATGCGTCCGCTACCAATCGTTCCATTGGTTTGCTGATCGATCGCAACACCCCGATTCACTAGCGTGGAAAAGTTTCCTACCAGTGCACCCGAGAAGTTGAGTCGATTGCCTTCAAAACCCACTTCAATTCCCAGCGGTACAGCATCGGCCAGGGCTTGAGCAAACTGTGCGTTGTTCATGCTGGTCTGGTAGTAAACCGTCCGAACGCCAGGCGTAGGAACAGGAGTTGTCCCCGTGGTGATTTGATAAGTCACCCCGTCGATGGTGAATTGGTCGCCATTGCGTAGAACACGGTTGGGGAAATTCACCGGGTCGAGATTCAGCCGCAGTTCTGGGCCTGCGTTGAATTCGATCGTCACGTTTTGGTTGGTCGACAACCGCAAGCTGATCGTATCGCCATCGTTGATCAGAGATCGGATCGTATTGCCAAACGACTCAGTCGCCTCAGTCACTGCAAAAGCCGTCGAGGTAGCGCCTGTTGCCGGAGCAGTTTGAATGAAACCTCGCTCGGTGATGTTGGTACCTGCACCGAGGATCAAGTCAGGAGCATTGGCGATCGGAATATTGAACTGATTGTCCAGAGCCGGTGCGCTGATGCCGGCCCCGGTGTTCGGGTCGAAGCGATACAGCACGTTATCGAAGTAACTCACACCACGATTCGCGGTGGCAAAGTTCGCACTTCGGTTTCGATTGGCGACCAAGAACCCGAATTCGGCTTCCGTACCCGTCTGGTCGCGGATATCCATGACGGTGTAGGCTTCGGTGTCGAACTGCCCGGCAGTGTCGGACAACTCGCCGGCTGTATCCAGACCTCGAACCGTAAAGTCAAAGGCACCTTGAACTCGGGTCGTTGCCGTTCCCGGATCGACCAAGACATAGTTGAACAGATCGTTGCTTGGGGTTTGGAATCCTCGCAGATCTCCGTTGGGACGAATGAAGGTGTCCTTCATGAACTGTGGAGCAATTCCTACATCGTTTGGCAGTTGGCCAGTGAAGGAATTCGCAATGTAATACTGGGTTCCCAAAGCGGACGCTGCACTGACATACAGAGGTACGTCCCCAAGGCTGTATTCGAGCCTGGACTGCATGTCCAGGAAGGTCGGAGTCAGCGGCGGAACCGTCGAACTGAGTTGGTCATTGCCAACGCGATCCTCGACGATGAACCTGCCGCTTGATACCGGCAGGATTCGCAGGTTCGAGGCACCCAAGGAGTTGTTCAAGCGGTTAGCGAGCACCGTTGGAACTTGCGTGCGATTGGTCACCGCCAAATAGTATCTTCCTGCAGGCAACTCGACCGGACCGATGTATGGATCGAGCGTCCCGGTCGAACCGCGTCCGAGGTCTGAATTGCTCGCCTGCGAAACTGCAGCTTGGCGATCATCGAGAATGTTGCTGTTTTGACCGACTCGAACCAGAGTCGCGCTCTGTCCGTTGGCCGTGGGTGCAAACAGGTACATCGAAAGATCTGCTCGGCCGATTCCGTCAGCGTAGTCCAAATCGAAGATCGTCGAGAGGTACTCGGCAAGTGGGGTGACCAACTGCGTGTAGTCGATCGTAAAGGTAAACCAATCGACATCGGTCGCCGAATCGATGTTGCCGGCAAGCGAGATCGTGCGACGATCGGTTGTAAGAATGTTTCCGAGCTCTTGGGCGGTCAAGAACGTGTTGTTGTTTCCGCTGTTGATCTCAGCGGTTTCACCAACCAGCGGCGAGTGACGAGGAACACCGCGAAGGGTCACGCCAGTCGAAGCATATCGGATATCCGCATAAGCGATCGAGGTTCCGGGATACTCTTGATTCTCCCCAAGACGAACTTGGAGTTGATAAGCTCCTCGCGAGAGACCTTGGCCAACCGATGCCGGATCGCTCAGAGCAGGGGTGCTAGCCGATTGTCCGGTCACTTGGTTGCTGGATCGAACTCGGATATGGTACAGCGAGGTTTGGCTACTTTGACCCGGCAACACAACTCGCAACCCAGCATCTTTGGCATTGGTGCTGTAATCATCGCGTGGCTCTCCTCGGGAGGATTGAGGATAAATCGTCGGCGAACTCTTGCGAAGCGACCTTACCGCATTTCCAGGCAAAACGCTATACAGCGGATTGTTGACGCTATCGGTTTCCTCAAGGTACGAATTAT
The DNA here is from genome assembly GCA_046090945.1 of Pirellula sp. Classification (GTDB taxonomy): domain Bacteria; phylum Planctomycetota; class Planctomycetia; order Pirellulales; family Pirellulaceae; genus JBKCUI01. The sequence continues at coordinate 1,014 of JBJTAQ010000179.1, read as the reverse complement.
CCGAGAGGGCAAGGATTTCTCCATCCGCAGAAACCAGTTCAACCACGGTATCTAAGCTCGCATCGGTCTTGTCAATGTCCAGCCAAACTTCTGTCCCTCCAAAGGCGGTGAAGCTGTAGACATCTACATCCGAGGCTTTATTGATCACACCCTGGATCTCAAAACCCAGCCGCGTGTTCTCATCGCCGCTATTGATCGAGTTTGAGAGTTGTCCAAGATACTGCGCCTTGCTCGGTTCATCGTTCGCTCCAGGAGCATTGGCAAGCGATGACTCGCGTTCCGGCAGGACGCCAACGTTGCGGTCGTTCGAATAAGTTTGGGTCGAGACGCCTGCCCAAGACCCGGGAGAGGCGATCGATTGGATCGAGGTCGGAACCAGTTCCAGGAAACTCGTCATTCGTGAGGAGTTTGCTGAGGCGGTAACATCCCAAGCAAGCGCGGTAGTGACGTCTGCCAACCCGTAAATCTGTCCGAGCGTCGGGTCTGTGATCGGTGGCAAATCAGTTAGGTCGATGTTTCCTGCCGGTGTGTAGTTGGTTCCTGCGCCCTCAATTGCGTTCGCAAGATCGCGGTACTCGTCTGCAGCGAATCCAACGTAGCTGGCATTCACCAAATCGATACCCGGAGAGTAAATCCCACCGTGCGAGAAGCCGACCCGCTCTTGGTTGTCGATCGTGTAAGCTCGGAAATCCGGATTGCCAGGCGTTCCTGTAATGTACAGGAAGTCATCGCTCGGAGAGAGAATATCTTCGTCGAGGTAATTGATGAATCGAATATTTCCAAGTGGTGAATCACTGTCGAGGCTTAGGGTGTTGAACAGTTTCGCAACCCCGTTTTTGAATCGAGACTCGACCGTCCAGCGAACTACAGCGTTGTTGTTTCCTGTAAAAGTCCCGCGACTGATAACAACGTCCGGAGCGACGAGTGTTGGAGGCTGGGTTATCGTAGTACTCGCAACACTCAACTGTTTATCGATCAATCGGTGATCTTTGCCTTCAACAACTACATCGATGT
>JBJTAQ010000178.1:0-1260 GCA_046090945.1 Pirellula sp. | reverse complement strand
AAGACTATCGAGCTTGGAAGCTTAAAGATGGATGCGGGCAAGCATGTGCCATTGATGATTTATCCGAATCCACTATCGCCAGATCGCTATGTCGTATTCAACAGTAGCTTTACCTATCGTGAGTACGATTATCTGAACAACGCTCGGCAGGTACCCAAGTTACCTGACTGGGCGATGATCGATGTGACAACCGCTCCGAATGGTCGATGGCCCGGAAAGATTGTCCAAGCAGATTTTTTTGATGAAGCTTGGAAGGTCAAGCCGATACGTCCGTGGGTGGAACCCTAATCGCGATGCAGATCCTAGGGGGTTGGTTCGAGTCGAACGCTTGGAATCAGTGGCTGTGGATTCTATGGCTGCTATTGCTTTGCACTATCAATTTGCTGAGTTGGACGAGCAATCTCTTATCGCTTCCCGGGAATTGGTTGATTGTTCTCGCGACTGCCGTCTATGCCTATTTTTTCCCTGAGACGGAGCATTCGGGAATTGGTTGGATGGGTGTCGGAATCCTCGTGGTCTTGGCGATTCTCGGAGAGATCGTCGAGTTTGTAGCCGGGGCTGCGATGGCCGGTAAGCGTGGAGCCAGTCGACGCGCGATGGCACTTGCCGTCGTCGGCACGATGGTCGGGAGCATCGCTGGCGCGATGTTCACTATTCCGATCCCGATTCTGGGCCCGGTTATAGGGGCATTAGCAGGTGGAGCCGCAGGATCCTTTTGCGGAGCCTGGCTGGGCGAGCTCTGGAAGGGTAAGTCCGTGGACCATGGCGTCCATGTCGGGACCGGGGCGCTGCTAGGACGGTTGCTGGGAACATCCGGCAAATTAATCGTCGGGGCTGCGATGTGTGTTGTCGCTGCGGTGGATGCTTTTTATTGATGACCAGAAGAGAACCACGAAAAGTATGAGAACCACGAAAGGCACGAAAGACACGAAAGGGAAAAAGGAGAAAAGGAGAAAAGGAGAAAAGCGAATCTCCAAATAGACACGATGGCAAGCACTCGAAGGAAGCCTACAACATCCCCTCTTGTTCCTATCTTGTTCCTATCCCCTCTTTCTACTCTTTTTTTGTGCTTTTCGTGCCTTTCGTGGTTCTCATACTGTTCGTGCCTTTCGTGGTTCATCAACTCATAAAGCGAGTCTCATGACAGTAGCTTTCGGATAACTACCGAAATTGACGAGCAAACCGAGTTTCATCTTGGTTGCTTTCAAGTAGTTTAGAACTTGTGCTTGATGCTCAGGTGCAATTTCTTTGACAGCTTTG
>JBJTAQ010000177.1:0-1241 GCA_046090945.1 Pirellula sp. | reverse complement strand
ATGGGAATGTTCCCAGGGATCATGATGCTTTCGGTGGCTTTGACCGCCGGCCGAGGCGCTGGAAAATCCTCCGATGGTGGGCCGTCGAAAAATGCCGGTGGAGCCAAGCAGCTTCTTTCGATGAGTCTTGGCGCTCTGGCGATTGGAGCTTTTGTTTGTGCCGCGATGTACTTGCTCAAGACCCGTTCGCGGGTGATCGACGACTTGGTGGTCAACATGATCGACGTCGGCGAAGAGACCGGCGAGCTCGACACGATGCTTTATAAGATTGCCGACAACTACGACGAAGAAGTGCGCGTGATGACCGAAGGCTTGACCAAGCTGATCGAGCCTTTGCTGATCGTGTTCCTTGGGGTCGCCGTCGGTTTCATTGTTGTGTCGTTGTTCATGCCACTGATTTCGCTCATTACGAACTTGAGCGGTGCGAAGTAGCATCGAGACGGTTGGTCGGTTAGGCAAGAGGATACTAGGACAAGTCATTTTTTGTGGGGATAGCACTCATGGCAAGCGGAACGATGCACAGGGTTTCGGAAGGCCTTCGTACAGTCCGACGTGGCTTTACGCTTGTGGAGTTGTTGATCGTGATGGCGATCCTTGGGATCCTAGCTGGCTTGCTAGCTTGGGGTGTCAATGCGGCGCGGATTTCGATACTCAAGCAGGCTCAAGCCTTCGAGGTGCAATCGATTGCAACGGCCGTTGAGGCTTATCGCAACAAGTACGGTGACTATCCACCTGACGGGAGTTCATGGCCGGTGATGGAAGCCCACTTGCGCAAGGCATTTCCTAATATTTTGGTGACCGAACTAGCGCTGCTCAACCCGGCAAATTCCCAGCAAAATGGGGCGATTCGCAACGACAATGACATCACGGGCTCTCACCCGCACTTGGGCAGATACACGCCGAGTGCACCCAATTTGCGTAGTGGCCGCGTGTTTGATTCCGCCGAAGCTCTGGTATTTTTTCTGGGTGGATTCAGCAATGACCCACAGCGCCCGATTACCGGTCCTGGGGGTCCACTGAAGGCTTTTGGAAATGGATACATTTACAACACTCAACGAGAGAACGCATTTTTCGAGTTCAAACTCGGGCGGCTTACACTGGACCCGTCGGGCATTTCAACCGATGAGACGATCTATGGAGAGGGAGTGCCGAACGACTTGATGCCGGTATATGTAGGAAGCGGGCCTACGGCTAGCCAAGGTGGTGTCCCGGTGGTGTACTTCGACAGCCGGACGTATCAG
>JBJTAQ010000176.1:0-2687 GCA_046090945.1 Pirellula sp. | reverse complement strand
GGGGATCGCCAAAACAGACAGACTGCCTTTGAGCAGAAGGTTGGTTTTTTGATCAAGCCCCAGGGGCAAGCCAACGATCGATTGACGATAGCAATTCGAGTGGAAGACTGGCAGGGGGCGGGGGGGTTGTTTCGTCCGATTCGTATTTCAACGACGGAACTAAGGGATGGAAAGACTATCTTAAAGTGAGGTACGTCTGGGATTACAGAACCCGGTAATTCGAGTTGACCCTGCCGATCGAACAAGATTCTCGGGGTGGAAAAATCGCTGCAATGCGGCATATCCCCCCCTTGAGAAGGGGCATCGGAGGGGAAAACCTCAAGATCTGGCGAAATTTTCCCGAAATTGTACCGGTTAACAACCGCGAGTCTTGTCCGGGAAGAGGAGACGAGTTAAAACTTAACGGTTGATAGCCACGTTTTTGTGGTCAGGTTTTTTTGTTTTCTGTTTTTTTTCAAGGGGTTTCTCTATGAAGCGTAGGAATGTCCATGGCTTCACGCTCGTGGAACTCTTGGTGGTCATTGCGATCATCGGGATTCTCGTGGGCTTGTTGCTACCGGCGGTCCAGGCCGCTCGGGAAGCCGCACGTCGGATGTCGTGCGGTAACAACATTCGCCAAGTAGGCTTGGCGTTTTTGAATTACGAATCAGCCTACAAGCGTTTTCCTCCTGGGTTTGGTGGTCCAGCACCAGGCGGAACCGGTATGGATGCTGATCCGAACGTTGGTCGGGTTGGTATCAACCGATGGTCGGGTACGTTGATGGCTCTTCCGTACATGGAACAGCAACAACTCTACACCCAAATCTTCACGATTCCTTACCGCCATCCAACCAACGGTCAAGTCTTGAATGCTTGGTTGTGGCCTTGGGATATGTGGAACGGAAACTATCTGCCTTGGCGAACCCAGGTAGCGAACCTTCGCTGCCCATCGGATCCGGGCCGGATGAACCCAGACGCGACGTGGTTTGACGATGGGGCTGCTCGGACCAACTACGCGATGTGCTACGGTGATACCACCGAAAATAACAGCTCCTCGTGGCACCCAGCAGCAAACCGCGGTATGTTCCAAGGTCGATATCAGCGACGTGTTGCTGAAGCGACTGACGGTCTTGCGTACACCGCCCTGCTCGGCGAACTGGGAACCACGCCTAGCCAAAACCTTGGTTGGGGTGCTGGTAAGTTCCGCGTTCAAGGCGGGATGGTCGTGAACGTTGGTAACATGAATGCCGGTACCGGTGTTTTGGCTTGCCGAAATTCTGCACAAGGCGATCGCTACCTTCCTGCTGCTTCCCCTGGCGGTCACTGGCGTGGTATCCGTTGGGGTGATGGTCACCCATCATTCAGCGGTTTCACCACGATCCTTCCACCCAACCGCGCGTCCTGCAACGCAGGTGCTGGCGACTGGGACTGGGGTATCTTCTCCGCAAGTAGCTACCACGGTGCTGGTGCTCACGTCTGCTTCGGCGACAACAACGTTCGGTTCATCCCGAACTCGGTCGACGCTGGTGACGCGGGACGAGATCCACCGCTCGGGATCGACGGTGCCCGATCCAACTTGCCAAGCCCCTACGGCGCTTGGGGTGCGATGGGCTCGAAGGATGCCGGCGACTTGTGGGATGCTGCTAGCATCGAGTAGTTTGCTGAGTTAAACATCAAATCTTCAAACCGGGCTTGGTTTTCCAAGCCCGGTTTTTTTGTGCCTGTTTTTGAGCCATAACGCTCCTTTTCCCAAACTTCCCCTCGTTCCATCTTTACTTTAACCCCCTCGATTCTCTATCATCAAACCAAGTTCGATCCAATGGACGGATCGCAAATCATTTGGATACAGACCGGACAATGGGTCCAAGGTGACGGACATGAACGGATTATGGATGATCCTGCTCTTCGCTTTCACGCAACCGGATGAGCTTCTGCCGGCTCCCAAAAGTAACGAAGCATTGCCGAAACCACTCTTGGTCTCCAGCAACATGGAACTAACGCAGCTACCGGTCGCAGCACCCGAATGCAAAATCGGATGGGGTACTGATCCAATCGACCGGTCGATGTACCTAGTGATTCAATTGGCACCCGAGTCGATCGCCCAGTTTGCCGCTGGCGGCAAGTCGATGGAGCTTGAAAGCGTGATTCCATCGGCGCTACGAGGTCGAGTGCAGAAAGTCATTGTTCGTGTAGGAAGTGGACCCGTGGAGCAGAGCCCGCCAGAGTCTGAATTGGACAGGCTACCCGCGTTAAACAACAGTGGAGCAACGATTTCTAATTTGGATATGCGTTCCCCTGTCAGCATCGATTCACCGCGTTCTAGCGATCGTTCAACGGCAGAGATCGTCACGACCTCGGGGGCATCCCAGTTGCCGGTGGTTCCTGGATTGAACTTACCGGCGGCACCGAGTCCCGTTTTGCCAAGCACTCCTGCACCGACCACCTCAGTCCCTGCAACCGGGTTGCCTCCGACGACTTACTCGAGCCCGATCGTTTCGACTCCAATTCCATCGACCTCCACTCCAACTGTACCAGCATCTTCGCCCGCTTCGGCATCCAGTTGGAATACCGGTAGCGGAGTTAGTCCTTACGCAACTCAACCCACGAGCACTTACGCAAGTGATGGATTCGCACCTATGCCTCGAACTGTTCCGTCGACGTTAAACCCATTCGGAAAGAGTGGTTTGGCGAACACGACCAGCAGCACC
>JBJTAQ010000175.1:0-1491 GCA_046090945.1 Pirellula sp. | reverse complement strand
CCTCGACCCCGACGCTCTTGTAAAGATTCAGCTTGCCTTTGTACTCTTCATCCTTGGTGAACTCGTCCTTCGAACTCTTGTCCACGTTCGAGACGCTCCCTTCGGCGCTTTGCCAAAGCTCCGGACGCAAAGGTCGGTAAGCTTGTCCCAACATCGCATGATGGGTAGCGAATCCGACGAGCAACAGCGAGAGCGCTCCGACAGCCCAAGGTTTCTTGTTTCGAATCACGCGGTCCAAAACGATATCCCGAGGCAGAAGGTTCGTTCGCATCGGGCCGCGGTTGAGGAGTTGCAAACAAAGACCGTAGACGACCCCATAAGCCGCCGCATTTTCCTTGAATTGCTGGGCACCCAACACTTCGCTGCCCGTGAGCTTTGGAAAGCGATCGTAAAGGTCCACGTCCATGCCCAGGTTTTTGTTCAAAAACTGCAGTAATCCTGGCATTTTCGCGGTGTTTCCCATCACCAGGATGCCATCGAGTTCGGCTTTTTTATTGAGCGATTTGTAGAAGCTCAGCGATCGTTGAATCTCGGTGACCATGTCGCTAAAGACCGGTCGCATGGCTTGAAACACCAGCTTAGGATCGTCGGCCTGCATAGCGTTCTTCTTCAAATGCTCGGCCTTGGCAAAAGTCATTTTGAGGTCTTTGGTCAACTGGCGGGTGAAGTGATTACCGCCGATCGGGACACTCCGTTGCCAGACGCGGAACCCGTTGGTTACCAGAAGGTCGCTCGCGTCGGTACCGATGCTCAGGATGACCGAGTTCTTTGGCGGACGATCTGGATCGAACTCCTCGGTTGCCATCGATTCGGCGAACCGCTCGTGGGCGACCAAGTTGTAAATGCTCATCGGAGCCAACTGCACCAGATCGATGTCGATACCCTTGTCTCGATAAGGCTTCAGGGCACGGAATACCGCTTCCTTTTTCATGGCGAACAAACCGACTTCGCTCTCCAATGCGTAACCCTCTTCGATCTGTGCTCCTTCCATCTGCTGGAAGTCCCAAATCACGTCGTTGAGGTCGAAAGGAATCTGCTGCTTGGCCTCGTACTTGACGATGTCGCCGATCTTCTTAACTTCCACAGGCGGCGGCTTAAAGAACTTGGCCAGACCGCTTTGCCCGGGGACGCTCACGGCGATTTTGGTCGTTCCGCCAAGATCATTTCTAGAAAGGAACTGGCCTAGGGCGTCATTGACCAAAGCTTCGGGTTCCGCATCGGGTTGCGAAAGAATTTTCGGATACTCGACGAAATCAAAAGTATCCGCGACGACTTGGTCCCCTTCCAAGTGGCATCGCAGGGCCTTGAGGGAACTTTGGCCGATCTCTATCCCCCAAACATGCTGAATCTTTTTCGCCATAACGCGAATTCTCCAAGACACCGAAAGACAAGCGTAGGGCTCGGGAATCCCGAACTAACCCGAACCTCTTTATGTTATCGCGGAAACCATGCGACTGTCAAAACTTTAGGGCCCGTTCCCGGAAAAATGTG
>JBJTAQ010000174.1:0-6622 GCA_046090945.1 Pirellula sp. | reverse complement strand
GAGTACCTCCAACGTCCCGACACGCTGACCAAAGACATCCGCAGCGGTGCGATGACGATTGTCGAGGGGACCACGTATTCGATCAGCGGGAAAGCATCCCGAGAGCTTTCGAGTGTTACGCTCGATCGTCAAGCGATGCAGGTCGCCAAGGAAAGTTTCAGCTCCGATTCACTCAGGGATTCCTCTACGGTTGCCCATGAGGTTCAGTGGGTCGATCATTATGGACTCAAGGCCAAGAGCCCGTTTCCGTTGAACATTATAGTTCGGGCTGACGAAGAACCGACGATTTATACCGAGGGGATGCCAAGGGCCAAAGTGCTTTTGGATTCCGAGCAGATTCAATTCCAAGTCCACGCCTCGGACGACTTTGGAGTCAAGCAAGTTGGCTTTGAATGGAAGACTGCCGAAGGTGCGGTGGCGGCGAAGAAGACGCAGGGTGAGAGAATTTTGATCGCGGGAGGATCGACCGCCGAGCGGCTCGATGCCGACGCGGTCTTTCAAGCCACTGCGTTGGGGATTGAGCCCCAGGCGATCGAGCTGAGACTCTTTGTGGAGGACTACCTGCCTGGCCGCAATCGAGTTTACTCGAACCCTGTGTTGTTGATGGTCTTGAGCCCATCGGATCATGCTCTTTGGATTCTGCAGCAGTTCAATCGATGGCAGCGCGAGGCGCTCGAGGTCCGCGACCGCGAGTTGCAATTGCTCGAAACCAACAAGAAGCTTCGCGCTCTTTCCGAGACGGAGCTCGAATCACCCGATGTGGTCAAGCAGATCGAGCAGCAAGCAGCAGCCGAACAGGCCAACGCGCGACGACTCGGCAATCTCACCTCACGGGGTGAGGATCTGCTCAGGCAAGCCTCTCGCAACAACGAGATCGGAGTCGGCCATTTGGAGAAATGGGCCGAGATGCAAAAGATTCTCAAAGATATCTCTGCGGCGCGCATGCCCTCGGTCGCCAATCTGCTGAAACAAGCTGCGAAGAACAATCAAACCGCGAGCAATCCGTCGCAGCCCAAGGAGCCTCCGAAGGTCGCTGGTGTGAACCGCAATGAACAATCCGGTGGGGGCGATTCAAAGTCCGAGGAAGATCCGCAAAAAGATGATCTCATCAAAGCCCCGAGCGTTGTCGACGCAGAATCCTCGCAGCAGCCCCCAAGCCAGAATCCGGAGGAATCCGAGGATGCCAAGAAAAAGAAACCAAGCACAGGTCGCCTAGGTCTACCGCAAACCACCTTGGCAGGTGCCAAGCCGAACTCAGAGGAACAACCAGAGCAGCCTGAAAGTCCTGAGGCGATCGAGCAAGCTGTCGAGCAGCAATTGGCTCTGCTCGCGGAGTTTGATAAAGTCTCCGAGGAGCTTAACAAGGTGATGGCCAACCTTGAAGGGAGCACGCTGGTCAAGCGATTCAAGGCAGCATCCCGAGAGCAGATTTCGGTTGCCGATGCCGTTAGCGGTTCGGTTCCGAGTGCGTTTGGAACGCGAGCCAAGCGACTCAAGAGCGAGGATCGCGAAGCCCTCGAGCAGCTATCATCCAGAGAGAATACGGCGCTGAACAACGTCGGCCAAATCATCGATGATCTTGAAGCATTCCATGAACGACGGCCGATGGTTAAGTTCCGAGACGTGCTCGATGATATCCGCAAAGAGGATCCGCTGGCCGGGTTGCGCAAGATCACACAGGAGGTAGTTGAGCAGCAAGGGGTGACGATCGCCGAGGCCGAGTACTGGTCCGATGCTTTCGATCGCTGGGCTGAGGATTTGGTCGATCCGGCTAGCAAAGGTCAGTGTCCGGGGGGTAAGTCCAAGGGGTCGCTTCCTCCATCGATCGTGTTGGAAGTGATGCAGATTCTCGAAGCCGAGATGAATTTGCGAGATCGCACCAGGGTGGCCGAGCAATCCAAAGCCGCCGCACCTGTCGATCAGTATCAGAGCTCTGTTAAGGAGCTGGTTGATACCCAGAAACAGCTCCGCGATCGCATCGTTGTGGTAGGAGAAAAGATCGAGGACTTGCCTGACGGCAGCAAGGAATTCGCCAAAGAGATCGAGCTCATGCAGATGGTCGAATTGGCGATGAATGACGCTTGGTCTACCCTCAAGCGACCTGACACCGGCAAGGCTGCCGTTGCAGCCGAGACCGAAGCGATCGAATTGCTTTTGTCGAGCAAACGAATCAATCCCAAGAGCAAGGGTGGAGGTGGTGGAGCCAATCCGGGAGGTGGTGGTTCTGGCGATACGACCGACGCGGCCATTGCGATGGTTGGTCCGGGGGTTAATGAAAAGGAGATCCGTCAGGATCATGGAGTTGAGCAGTCCACCGGAACGAGCGGCTCGAATTTGCCTGAGGAGTTCCGTTACGGATTGGATCAATACTTCGAAAGGATCGACCGACGCCCATGATCGCCAGAACCTTTACATTCACGTTGGTTGGCATTAGCTCATGGGTCGGCTTGAGCCTTGTGGCCGTTGGCCAGGATGCGGTTCAGGTTATGCCAGCGATTCAGTTAAGGGCAGCCCGGGTGGTAATTGCGGGGGCCAACGCGCCTGCCAACGAGCGCGATCACACGGCCCGCAAGTGGGTGCGAGGCTTAATCCAGCAGGAACTCAACGGCATCCAATCGGTCTGCAAACTCAATGACAAGCAGGCCAAATCCTTGGTCGATCTGATCGAAACGGAATGGAGAAGCAAGTTTGCATCCGTTTTTCGGAGTTACTCCGAAGCCAATCAACGCGGAGGGGTCGACTTTGAGTTCCGCGTTGAATCGGCGATAAAGGCTTGGTTGCGTGAAGTCGATTCGATCACCGAAGAGCAGCGAAGCGCTTGGAACTACGAACTCGATAGTCGCAATGAGCTACGACGGCGGATCGTTATTGGGAAGATGGTCTCGGATGCCGAGCGCAAGTTTGGGCTTAGTTCCAAGCAGATGAAGGAGGTCGAGGCGTTGTTGCATGAGCGATGGAAGGAGGCTTGGTGGGTGATGTATCGAAACGGCACGACACCCGAGACCAAGTTTGCTTGGATCAGCACCGCGCTGAGTGATGCGCAGCGGACGGCTGGCGCCGACACCTCTGGGATTCGGCAAGAGTACTACACCTCTGGTGGTTCGGTCGATCTGCCTTCAAAACCTCTTGCGGATCGCTTCACCGTGGCGGGAGTAACCAGCGACGAATCGATACCCTTGCAACCGCAACCTGCAGAGGCCGACAAGGCCGATAAGAAAGAGCCTTGATGTTCATGGACAGCATCAGATCGATCTTTTATTTAGCAACGGTCTTCATTCTTTCGGGACTCAGCGCTTCGATGGCTGATGCGTTTGTTTGCCAGAAGCTGGATGTACAGGTTCCAGGTCCATCGGACAAGTCTGGGAAACAGGACAAAGCCGACTCGCAGGAAAAGGTCAAAGAGAAAATTCCGCGAGCGTTCGATCACAATGCGCCCGAGCCGGAGGAAGAACTCGAGGCACCCAAGAAGAATGCCATGGTGAATTTCGCCATGGACCCGGATCGCTGGTCGGATGTGATCTACAGCCAACTCGGGGGTTCCGAGGCGACCTTTGAGCAGCAGCAGCGACGGCGTGTTCGCTCCACACTCAATCGTATCGAATTGATCTGCACGATCGATGAGCAGATCCGAGAGAAGGTTCAAGCTACTGCGGAATTGGAGATTCAGCGATTCAAGACCGAGGTTCTAGCGTTGGCTGCTCAGGGGCCTCGCAACCCAACTCAAGAAGAGTATTCCGAGTTTTACAACAAGGTCTTCAAATTGACCGAGCGGTATCGGACTCAGAATCAGCCCAACAATTCTCGCAAGATGCCGCTGTGGCAGAAGGTGCTCTTTAGCAATCTCAGCGAGCAGCACAAGCAGGAACTCGAAAAAGACAATCAGAAAAGACTCGAGTACAAGCAGCAGATCGTAAGGCTCGAAGTGCTCCAGAGGATATCTCGTCGACTGGGGCTCACGTCCAAGCAGCGCGATAAGCTCGAGCCCTACACGCTCTCGAACACCGAAGCTTGGAAAACTCTCGATCAGGCTTGGCAAACCCTTCAGCAGTTCCCTGAGAAAGAGAAACGGGAGATCTTTACTCCCGAGCAAATTCAGGAGTTAAAGAAGCCGCTTGAACACTCCGATGACCTGCAACTCGTGATCCGTGAATTTGGCGATGACCTCTAAATATTTTTGTAGACTCCTGACGATTGCGACCTGTTGGTTGATTTGGAATGCGCCATCCATAGTCTGGGCACAGAATCCTCTGCGGGAAAATATGTTTCAGGGCCAAGCCGTCCCGAGAGATGTGCGAGAGATGTACGAGCGCGGGCTGGCTTGGCTTGAGAATAATCAATCCGAGAATGGACGATTCAAGGGTGGAGAGAGCGGTCCGGGCGTTACTGGCTTGGCGACGATGGCCTTCTTGGCTTACGGTGATGATCCCAATTACGGGGTTTACTCGGATGCAATCAAAAAGGGGGTCCGTTCTATCATCGAGGACCAGAATCCGACGACTGGTTACATCGGATCGAGCATGTACCATCATGGGTTTGCCATGCTTGCCCTGGCGGAGGCTTATGGAACGGTCGATGAGCGTCGATTGTGGGATGGAGTGACTCGGAATGAGACCAAGCATCGATCGATAGGCAAAGCGTTAGAGCTTGCGGTCCGCACGGCGATCACCAGTCAAAATAAAAATTCGGTCGGGGGTTGGCGTTACTCGCCCGATGCAACCGATGCCGACACATCGGTTTCTGGGTCGATCATGGTCGGGTTGCTTGCGGCTCGCAATGCTGGGATCGAGGTACCTGATAAGGCGATTGATCGCGCGATCGAATACTTCACGTCGATGACCTCCACGAGTGGCCAAGTGGCATACGCTGGCGGACTCGGTGGTTTCGACAACTCCCCGGCACGTGTGTCGATCGCCACGCTGGTTTACAGCATCGCTGGGCGCAAGGATCTCAAGGAGTTCAAAGCCACATCGACTTTTCTGAAGTCGACCGATTCGAATGAGACCAGCGATCACTATGGGGAATACACCGCCTATTACAAGGCTCAGGCGCTTTTTCAGTCGGACATCGCAGCTTGGGAAAAATGGAACAAGAACTTGATCCGAGAGCTTAAGGAGAAGCAGAGGTCCGACGGGCATTTCGACGGTAATTATGGCGCTCCGGTAGCAACGAGTATGTCGCTACTGGCCTTGGCCTTGAATTTCCGATTTCTTCCGATTTACGAACGTTAAGCGATCGAAGGCAATGATACTCTGCAGTTTTATCTCTTGCTCCCGAGTTGTTTTTTTTCTCGTCGTATGCTCGATGATCGCTTCGATGAGCGCGGCTCAAGAAGCCAAGCAATCGACCCAGTCTTCCAGTGAGACCCAGTCTTCCAGTGCGAACGGGTCTTCCAGTGCGAATGGGCTTCAAGGTGTGCTCAGGCTTCAAGGTGGAGACACCTATCGGGGAGCGATTGGCTCTAGTAAAAATTCGCAGGAGCTTGTCTGGAACTGTCCGAGTTTCGCGAGTCCGATAGCTTTTCCTTGGGATTCGATCCAGTTGGTTCAAATCCAACAGGCAGTACAAGCCTCCGAAGCGGGCTTTGCTTTGGGAAAGCATCCTTTCTGTGCGGAGCTTAAGACGGGTGAGGTTGTCAGTGGCGAACTGGTTTCAATCCAGCCAGAGCGGATCGAACTTGAGGTGCCTCAGATCGGCAAGGTCGGGTTGGCGGTGGATCAGCTTAGGTACCTGCTGCGTATTATTCCTGGTGGTGCCGAGGCTGTGCAGGTTCTCTACGCACAGGATTGGGAGCAAGTCCTTCCAGCGACGCGGAACGGACGGGCGACCAAGTGGTATCTCAAGGCCGGTGAGATTTCGACCGACACCAGTGGCACGACCATCACTCAGTGGGCGCAGCTACCTGAACTGGCGACCATCGATTTGGACGTGGCTTGGGATCAAGCTTCTCCGAACTGGTGGTTGACCCTGGGTGAACCGCGAAGGATGGAGTTGCAGGTTCGCAAGCTCCAGAACAAAAAGACGCTGAACGTCACGATGCTTTTGGAGAACTCGGCCGATGCCGATGTGACAACGGTGCAGTTGCCTTACGAAGAGGATCAGTCGATCAAGCTCCGGTTGTTGTGCGATGCCAATAAGGGCGTTTATGTTTTGATGAAAGACAATCAGGTCTTGGGCAGGCTCAAGGGGAACGTGAAGGAGCGTTTTGTAGGTCGCACCAAGATCAGTTTCACCAACACGGCATTGGGCGTTTTGACGTTGCGGGATTTGAGAATCAGCCGCAATGCGTTTTCGCTCCCCTCGGAGGTGGCTGAGACCGATCCGAATCGAGCCGGTAGTCGACAGATCGAGTGGATGACCAAGGCGCGTGGGACATTCTTCGGCAGCATCCTACCAGGTGATGCTGGTCCTGCAGGAACAGATCCGGCTCCAGAGGGTTCGGTGCGAGTTCAGGGACTTGAGAAAAGCCCCATTGCTCTGGGCTTTGAAGAAATCGAGCGGATTGAGTTTCCGGTTGCTGAGTTACCTCCGAGCAATGCGACTCAGGTGGAGTTGCTCAACGGTTTGCGGTTTGCGACCAACGGTATGAGAAGCCGCACCGAGGATTCTTTTGGCGGAGTTGAAA
>JBJTAQ010000173.1:0-1683 GCA_046090945.1 Pirellula sp. | reverse complement strand
CACCGAAGATCTGATCGAGGACCTGCGACAAGCGCTCGAGAGTTCCTATTAAGAAAGTCTAGGATCGTGAAATTCAGAACCAGAGCTATTCACGTTGGGAGCGAACCGGACCCTACAGGAGCGGTCGTTCCACCCATTTATCTGTCGACAACCTTCATACAGCCTGGTGCTGGGGAATGGGGTGCTTTTGACTACTCTCGCAGCGGCTCGCCAACGCGGGCTCGGGTGGAAAAAGCGATCGCGGATCTCGAAGGTGCAGCCGGCTCCCTGGCATTCGCCTCAGGCATGGCCGCCACCCACTGCGCCACCGGACTTTTGCAGGCCGGATCCCACATCGTGGCAGGCTGCGATATGTATGGCGGAACTTATCGCCTACTGCACAAAATCTGCAATCGCAACAACATATCTGTCACGCTGGTACATTCCGATCAAGCGAATAATATTGCCGATGCGATCACCCCGCAGACCAAGATGGTATGGGTTGAATCGATTGGAAACCCCCTGATGAGCGTTCCGGATTTGGAGCAAATCGCGAACATCACACGCAAGGCCGGTGTTCTGCTTGCCGTCGATAGCACCTTCGTTCCACCTTGCATCATGCGCCCGCTGGAAATCGGGGCCGACATTGTGATGCACTCGGCAACCAAGTACTTCGGCGGGCATAGCGACTGTTTGGCGGGTGTATTGTCGTCCAAGTCGTTGGATCTGCACCAGCAACTGTACTTCATCCAAAACGCAACCGGCAGTGTTATCGGGGGGCTTGAAGCTTTCCTGCTCCATCGCGGCATCAAAACCATGGAGCTTCGAGTCGGCGAGCAGTCCGACTCGGCGCTTCAGATCGCTCAGTGGCTCGAAAAACACCCCAGGGTAAGCCGCGTTTTGTATCCTGGGCTTGCCAGTCACCCACACCACCAGAGAGCTTGCCGCTTGATGGGGAGTCGCTTCGGCAGCATGGTTTCATTCCAGATCCATGGCGATATCGATACAGCCAAACGGGTATGCAAAGCCACCGAACTGTTCGGTCTGGCAGTCAGTTGTGGAGCTGTCGAGTCTCTGATCGAGCAACCGGCGACCATGTCTCATGCTAGCTATGACCCGGCCGCTCGAGCCAAAGCCGGAATCGTCGATAGCTTGATCCGCATTTCGGTCGGGTTAGAGGCCCCCGAGGACTTGATCCGGGACTTGGACCAAGCCCTTGAGGCTGCCGTTGGGGCTTGATTCCCAACCCAGTTTACCGCTATTGTTTCGGTCGCTAAGGGACTTCCCTGGCGAGAAAAACCACGGTGAGAAAAACCACGGCGAGAAGCTACCGGCAAGAAGGCCCCCATGGAAACCATTGAGGAAACTCAGGCACAAGTGCTCGACTATTTGGCGAAAACCGTCGGGAGTAGGCCTGATTTGGACGATTCGCTAGCGATGATCGGGATCGATTCGGTTGCCATGGCCGAGATGACCTTTGAATTGGAAAAGCGTTTCTCGATCAAAATCGATGACGAAATCCTCGACGTCGAATCCGTGCGACAACTCGTCCAATACCTTCACCGGCGAAAAAGCTAAGTCCGATCGGCTGAGCAAGCCGAATCGCCGTTCTTTATTAGCGCGACTAATCCAGCTTGGCTTCATATTTTTCTGAATTCTCTTGGAGCTCGGCAGGTGCTTTGGTATAGTCTTGGAGCGGTTGCG
>JBJTAQ010000172.1:0-1007 GCA_046090945.1 Pirellula sp. | reverse complement strand
CGGTGCCTGCTCCCGTTGACATCGACGAGAGAAATATTTCCCATGCACAAAAAATTATCGAGGCGTTAGGTAAGGAGGCTGCTTTGGAAAGCGCTCAGTGGCTATTGCTTCGGCGATCAAAACCATTGGAGCTACCGCTCGGTGGTTAAGTCGTGCTCGAAGAAGTCGAATTGATTCCCGCTCTCAACTTTATCCAAGTTGAACCAGGGTGATAGCGCATCTTGCCATCACTCCTTATCGCCGGAGGAACCCTTCTTCTTGCGATCTTCTTCCTGCTTGATTCTCTTGTAATCAAGGTAGTGGAGGTTGGCCTGAATGTTGTCGGTGTTGCTATAAACGTACGCCAGAAAGAACTCGGTGATCGTGACTTTTCGGTTCCGCAACTCCTCGGCTAGTCTTAGCACAAGCGGTGTTCGTGACTTGTTCTCTTCCTCGAAGGTTTGCCACCATTTCCGAGCGCTACCGGTCGTGTTATCCCAGTCCAATTCATTCTTGACTTCCTGCAAGAGCTCATCGATCTGCTCGGCGGTCCAACCCGTTGTGTTGGTGATCCCTGGGGCAACCTCGTTTGATGCTTTTTGAGCGGTTGTCGAGCCAACAGCAGCCGGGGGCCTGGGCATCGATGCCATGGCTTCTTGCCGCATTTCGAGATCAATTCTGACATGCTTTCGTTTTGTTTTTTCCAGAATCGGTTCGGCTTTTCCAAGTGCGGCTTGGCGGTTGATAACAACACGGGTAACCCCTTGGTCTGCTAGCTCCACCCAGCGGTGATCCACCGAGTCAACAGCTCGACCGATAAGCCTGTGGAGTCCGCGTGCGCCGGTACCCAGACGCATAGCCTCATCTGCAATTGCATCCAAAGCATCGTCGGTAATTTCCAATTCTATGCCGTGGACTTCGGCGAGTTTTTTCTGCTTGTCCAGTGCGGATCCTTGGGTGCTGTCACTGACGATCGCTCGAAGGTCGCTTCGTCCAAGTTCGTGAAGTGCTGTAATTGTGGCGAAACG
>JBJTAQ010000171.1:0-3404 GCA_046090945.1 Pirellula sp. | reverse complement strand
CCACTCCCACAGATTTCGAAGGTGTCTTCAATTCACCGGTCATTTTGGAAGGAAATCAGGTTTTGAGAGTCCAAGTGACTGTACTGCTCGCTAGTGGTACGTCTGGGTCGGCAAGTGCCAAGCTCGACAACATCGGCTTCGTTGGAACGGTAGTTCCCGAACCTGCTTCCATCGCGATTTTTGGATTGCTCGGTGCGGGTGTTGCAGCCCGACGAATGCGACGCAAATAAGTTCGAGATCGTTTGAATTTTCAATGATCATGAAAAGCCTGGGAGTGCCCAGGCTTTTTTCGTGTGCGTCAGGCATGACGCGGAGCGTGATTGACTGACGCTCGCAACTGGCAAGCGAAAGCAAACCAGGAAGTAACTAGTAGGGTGCAAGTCCCGAATGGAGGCCTTGATGACAGGAACTCCTCTAGCCGACTGCAGAGGTCCCGATAGGCTTGGTTGTTCGTCCATTCGTGTTTCAGCGACCAGAAAAACCTCTCGGCTACCGCGTTGTCGTAGCAG
Source organism: Pirellula sp. (assembly GCA_046090945.1). Lineage (GTDB taxonomy): Bacteria > Planctomycetota > Planctomycetia > Pirellulales > Pirellulaceae > JBKCUI01. Next base: position 2,895 of record JBJTAQ010000171.1, on the reverse strand, counting down.
CAACTGGTTCGGCTCATCGAGCAGGTGATCTGCATCGTCTTGAGTAAGCCTTGGAAGGCCTCACTCGTGTATTGGCATCCTCGATCACTGTCATTAAGAAGTTTGTTCGTGGCTGGTCGTCGTCTTTCGATGGCTTGTCTAAGAGCATCGGTGATGGCTTTGGTCTCTAGACTATTGCTGATCGCCCAGCCTACAACCTTTCGACGGTACAAATCCAACACAACGGCCAGATAGACCCAGCCCGTCAAAGTCGGTAAGTAGGTTTCGACGTGATCATCGCTCGGGACATTCTTCACCATGTTGAAATTGATGAGTGCATGTAGGAGGTTCAAAGGGTCGCAAAACCGAATGCGAAGTTTATCGCCAGCGAAATCTACACGCATTCATGGTTAGAATGTTTTAGGCGTTCTTATCTGATCGATAAAATTCTATGTCCTCGAATGAGAAGGTTTATTTACCGCAATCCAATGGAGGATTACATTACCGAGGACGAGGAAAAGCTGACCCAGCATGCTTCCAATCTATCAAGATGTATCTGAATAGGCGTGCTTCTTGCCATTACTTCAATTTTCTAGTTTCTCGACTTGTTCCTAAGGGGTCTCCGTTTCTTGCCAAACTGGATCGGCTAGCCGGGACCATTCGTTGCCGGAGCTGTTATTTGGGATACCAAAATACCTCGGTAGGGCTGGCGTAATCAAGGGGTTTGGATCTCTGGATATTTTGATTTTTACTCCTTCCCAGGAGTAAATGCCAATGTAAACTAATGGTGATTCATACCGGACCAGCGGACGAGCCCGGAGTTGTGTTCGGCTAATTTTTGATCACAAATTCACCGGGAAACCTCGTCTGTCGCTCCCTCTGACGCACGCCCGACTTTCGTACGGTTACTTGTGAAGGTCACCGACGGTAGCGGAGCTCTACCCGATTCCGAGCCCCCTTCTGCTCACATACTCGCGTAACCATTCTGAACTTCAGTATTAACTTGGTAAATTATGCAAAATCCTCTTGCCATTGTGGGCCTTGGTTATGTCGGTCTTCCACTGAGTCTACAATTTTGCCGTAAGGGCAATCATGTTGTAGGGTTGGACATTGACCAGTTCAAGGTGGATAAGCTCAACCGGGGCGAGAGTTTCATTCACCATATCCCTTCTTCATGCGTTGCTGAGGAGGTTTCGGCAGGTCGATTTAGGGCAACGGTCGACTTTTCGCAGGTCAGCCAATGCCGTGCGGTGGTGATCTGTGTTCCCACACCACTGAACAAAAACCGTGAGCCTGACATCTCGTACATCATCGCAACCGGCAAAGCGATCGCGCCGCATCTGCGAAAAGGAATTTTGGTAGTTCTCGAATCAACGACCTATCCAGGGACAACCGACGAAGATCTGCGCAAGGTCCTAGAGGAGGGCTCGGGGCTAAAGGCGGGCGTCGATTTCCACTTGGCGTTTTCGCCCGAGCGAGAGGATCCAGGGAATCCCGATAGTGTGGTGGCCAAGATCCCGAAGGTGGTCGGAGGTTTGACTCCGGAGTGCCTTAAGCGTGCGACCGAGCTCTACAGCTCAGCACTCAATACCGTGGTGCCAGTTTCAAGCTGTCGGGCGGCCGAAGCGACCAAGCTGTTAGAGAACATCTTCCGAGGCGTGAACATCGCACTGGTCAACGAATTAAAAGTGGTCTACGACGCGATGGGGATCGATGTCTGGGAGGTGATCGAAGCGGCCAAGACCAAGCCGTTTGGTTTCATGGCTTTTTATCCGGGTCCGGGGCTGGGTGGACACTGCATACCGATCGATCCGTTCTATTTGACCTGGAAAGCCCGTGAGTACGGGATGTCGACTCGGTTCATCGAACTTGCGGGTGAGGTCAATACGGCGATGCCTGATTGGGTGATTCATCGATTGGCCGATGCTCTGAATGATGCAGGCAAGCCACTGCGTGGTAGCAAGGTGTTGCTCGTAGGATTGGCTTACAAGGCCAATGTCGACGACGATCGCGAGTCGCCTGGTTATGTGCTACTTGAGAAGATGAAGGCCAAAGGTTGCGAAGTGGCCTATTATGACCCCTACATTCCAGTGATTCGTCCGAGTCGCGAGCACGGTCATTGGGCTGGTAACGAGTGTATTCCATGGGATCAGCCGACGATTTCGGGGTTTGATGCTGTATTGATTGCAACCGCGCATGCGAACGTCAACTACGATGAATTGGGTCAATGGGCCAAGCTGATCATTGACACGAGAAATGCAATGAATGCCAAGCAAGTGAAATCCAAGATCGTAAAGGCATGATGGAAGTCGATTCGAGGGGTGGAACTTGGGCGTCAGCATGCTGACTACAAAAAAAGTGGAAATCAAAATATTTCCTACAAGAATACCCTAACAATCCAAATTTAAAGCCGGGGCAAACAAACCGGTTCAAGGTGCGAAATTGTCTGCAGATTTAAAATACTTAATTGTTCCCGTCGCCTACAATGAAGAGAAAAAAATACGATCGGTATTCGAACGCATTCTTGAAGTTACAACGATGGAAAATGTTTTACTTCTAAACGATGCATCAACGGATACTACTCCGGAAGTCGCCAGAGAGTTCGGTGCAAAGGTTTTAACTCAAAAGAAAAGGCTTGGAGTAGGCGCGGCTATTAGGCTAGCAATTAATTATGCGAGATCGAATGGATTTGATATCATCGTCATTCTGGCAGGGAATGACAAGGATCGTCCGAGTGACATTCCGCGATTGGTTCAGCCGATTATTGATGGAGATGCGGACTTCGTTCAAGGGTCGAGGTATCTTCCGGGAGGGGATTTCGGAAACATGCCATACTACCGTCAGTTGAGTACGCGATGGGTCCACCCAATCTTAATGTCAATTGTGTGTCGTCGCCGAATTACGGACAGTACGAAT
>JBJTAQ010000170.1:0-1309 GCA_046090945.1 Pirellula sp. | reverse complement strand
TACCATTTGCCCATTGCATTAGTGATTGCCAAGATACGCGAAGACTTTAGTCTTATGGAGATCGTATCGCTCGACGAGCCTGCTCATCGGCCCGAGCAAATCACCCGAGCATTCTGGCTTGGGTGGGAACGCTACGCGCATCCTACATGGGTGACTTTCAACGGTCGAGCCTTTGATTTGCCACTTATGGAACTAGCTGCCTACCGCTATGGCGTCAGTGTGCCTGCTTGGTTCAATATCTACGATCGAACCTACTCGCAGAACCGCAATCGCTACAACCTCGAGGCTCATTTGGATCTGCATGAGATCTTGACGAATTTCGGGAGCACTTGGTTTCGCGGTGGATTGAATTTGGCCGCATCGCTTGTGAACAAGCCGGGCAAGATCGATGTGCAAGGGGATATGGTATTGGATTTGTACAAGCAGGGTAAGCTTCATGAGATCAGCGAGTACTGCCGCTGCGATGTACTCGACACCTACTTTGTGTTCCTGCGACTGCAGGTCCTCATGGGGCGAATCACCGCGGAGATCGAAGCAGACCTAATCCTCCAAACCCGAAAGATGCTCGAAGAGCAAGCCGATAAGCACCTCGGCTACCGAACGTACTTGCAAGCCTGGCAACACGGCAGCTAGATTTCCGTTTCGTGATCTTGTGCCAAACCGGAGCGAGGGTGATTACGCCCAGGCAACTCTTTTTTTAAAACCATCTCTAATAAAGCGGCCTGAGATTCGTTAATCAGGTCGTAAATCCACCTTTTTTGCTCCACGACCGTCGCTCAGGCAAGGAGACGATCTAAGATGGATCGAAGCCCCTTTTTCATCGATTCTTACACGAAATCTAGCATCCATGCATCCGACACTCCTCCTGGCAGCGATGTTTCTACTGAGTGTTTCCTTTCTGTCGGGAAACTTATGGGCGCAATCGGGGCAGGCATCAGGCCAACCGGCTAGCTTCGCCGAACCCCTCGGATTCCTCGAAAGATTCGCCTTGAGCGACCAGCGTGATCAGACCCTCGCCGAGCTAATCCCAAACACACCCGACTACTATTTCTTTCATACCTTGCATGCTCAAAACGAGGGCCGAACTGCACAGGCTCGCGCGCTGCTCGATGATTGGATCGCCAAGCACGGGTCCAACGAGCTGACGCGCCGAATGCAAACGCGCCAAGCGATCCTCGAGTATGCTTCGAATCCGAAAGCGACCATCGAATACCTTCAGCGTGAGTTTCAGATCGCTACCGAGCATCCAGCTCCTAAGAAAAATGAAGCTGCAGAGCTGGCGACCAAACTCGATCCAAGCTCCATCGAT
>JBJTAQ010000169.1:0-6283 GCA_046090945.1 Pirellula sp. | reverse complement strand
GCTGAATCGAACCGCCGGGAATCTTGCCGGTGGCATGCTCATTGTGCGAAGTGATTTCGCAGAGGACTTCGCCGAGTTCCAGTCCTCGGTTGGACCTAGCGATGACCTGCTCGCCCCGTTGGTGTTCGGATCGCGAACTCATGGAAAAGATAGTTCGGTTCAAGCCGCAGCGAACGATATATCGGTACGATCCAGGGGTATTCATGATGGACTCACCTGCTCTGCGGTCCGGAGTTTAGCAGGCTTGCCCAAGATCTCTCGCTCGATGAGAAGTTCCAGGACTTGTTTTGCGCACCAATCCGCCGATTGCAAACTACAGTCTAGCACTAAGTCGGGATTCTCGGGTGCTTCATAGGGGTCGGTAATTCCGGTGAAGAAAGGTATTTTGCCTTCGCGCGCTTGGCGGTAGAGACCTTTGGGGTCCCGGGCTTCGCAGACGCTCAGTGGTGTCTCGACGAAGATTTCGAGGAATCGCAGAGAGTTTTTTTGCTCGACAATCTGCCGGACCCTCTGTCGGTCCTTGCGATAAGGGCTAACGAAGGCCGTCAAGCAGATCAGACCCGCAGATGCCATCAGGCACGTGACCTCCCCTACCCTGCGGATATTCTCCTCGCGGTCCTCGGAGGCGAATCCCAGTCCAAATCGTTTCGAGAAGGCTTGGCTAAACTCACGCTCGAGGATCGTAGGGGTCGCGCACAGCCCGTGTCGGATGTTGTCGCCATCGAGCAGGAAACTGGGCCGATGCTGCTGGTAAAGCAAACCGTCAAGCGCATTGGCAATCGTCGATTTTCCGGAACCACTCAATCCAGTAAACCAAACGACACAGCCGAGTTGGCCGAGCAATTGGCTCCTGTCGCCCGAAGAAACTGCCCCCTGGTGCCAAGTCACCTGGGGAGCTTCAGCTTGGGAATCTGTCGTTGAATGGAAATCAGAGGCCATACTGCCTGCCACTTGCATGGTTGCGTGGATCGACGACTAAGCGACGCCCAACGCACGTTTGATCCGTACAATCATGTCGCTCTCGGATTTGGCCGTCGCAGCAAAACCCAAAACCCCACCGCTGGCCCGGGCGACCTCGCCGATCTCATCGATCAGTTGGGTTTTTAGCGAAGCACTTTGCTGGGTGCCGATGGAGGAGAAAACCGCTTCGGAGGAGGATTCCCAAGCCGCAAGCATTTCGGCAGATGGTTTTTCTTTCAGCCAGCGATCCAAAAGCGAGCAAGCCGCAGAGCCTCGGGATACATAGCGCTCAGCGATCATGCGTACCGTCGTGGCTTCCTGTGGATCGAGCGTTCCGTCGGCCCAAGCTACTGCGATCAGGGGGAAAATGCGGAAGGCTGACAGAGCTCCCGGGGTGATGCCCAAATCATGCAAGGCTTTCAAGGACGCTGTATCCTTGATCCCCGTCTCTGCTTGCAGCTTAGAAACAGCTTCCTCGGCTGAAAGTTTGTCCTGCAGTTCTCGAATCAATTTCTGATCCTGATCGGAGAAAAACGCGTTCTCGAGCGAACGGCATCGATTCTTAAAGGCATCGGCATCGGCCATAGGACAATCACTTCCTTTAATTCCATGGGTTAAAACGGGCATTGCGCTAATACCCTCAGTAGGTTACTATAAACCGGGCCGTCTCAAAAGATGAGAGGGCAGGAATTCGGCGGAAGTTTGCCGGATGTATTGCACGCCAAAAACGATTGAAAACCACACGAAACAGCATTCCATGACCAGCACGACATCGGGAATTGTCCAACCTAGGACCATGTTCCAGAAGATTTGGGATCAGCATGTTGTCCACCAGGAAGCGGGCAAGCAAGCGATACTCTACATTGACTTGCACTTGGTCCACGAGGTCACCAGCGCCCAAGCTTTCGAGGGGCTAAGGTTGGCAGGTCGCAAAGTACGGCGTCCGGAACGGACGATCGCAACTCCAGACCACAACGTGCCGACGACCGATCGTTCGCTGCCGATCGCCGATGCGATTTCTCGGCAGCAAGTCGATACGCTGCGGAATAACTGCAAGGAGTTTGGGATCCGTCTCTACGATTTGAACGACTCGAATCAGGGGATTGTGCACATCATAGGGCCTGAGTTGGGTTACACGCAGCCTGGAATGACGATCGTTTGCGGTGACTCGCACACAGCCACCCATGGTGCATTTGGAGCACTGGCTTTTGGCATTGGGACCAGCGAAGTTGATCATGTTCTGGCGACCCAAACGCTCCTTCAATACCTGCCGAAGACTTATGAGCTGCGGATCGATGGTAAACTGGCGCCTGGAGTTACGGCCAAGGATTTGATTCTGTATTTGATTGGCAAGCTGACCACTTCAGGTGGTACTGGCTATGTTTTGGAGTACACCGGCGAGGTGATCCGCAGTTTATCGATGGAAGAACGGATGACGGTTTGCAACATGTCGATCGAAGCCGGGGCTCGCGCTGGAATGATCGCTCCTGATCAGACGACGTTCGATTATTTGCGCGATCGTCCGTTTGGCCCGAAAGACTACAAGAAGGCTCTTGAGCACTGGAGCAAGTTGCCTTCGGATCCCGGTGCCCTTTACGATCGTGTCGATATTTTCCGCGGACAAGACATCGAACCGCAGGTAACCTGGGGGACGAATCCTGGCCAAGTCATTTCGATCAACACACCGATTCCTTCGCCCGCAGATTTTCAAGACGAAACCGAGCGCAAGTCGACGGCAAGCGCCTTGGATTATATGGGGCTCAAGGCTGGATCTCGATTGACCGAAACACCGGTGCAGCGAGTTTTCATCGGATCGTGTACCAATGCGCGCATCGAGGATCTTCGAGCAGCGGCCAAGGTGGTCCGGGGCTATCGGGTATCGAGCCAAGTCCATGCGATGGTGGTACCTGGCAGCGGACAGGTCAAGAGGCAAGCGGAAAAAGAAGGGCTCGATCGAATCTTCAAAGAGGCTGGTTTCGATTGGCGCGAAGCCGGTTGCAGCATGTGCCTAGCGATGAATCCAGACCGTTTGGAACCAGGCGAACGCTGCGCCTCGACGTCCAACCGCAATTTCGAGGGGCGTCAGGGCAAGGGTGGTCGCACGCACTTGGTCTCGCCTGCGATGGCCGCAGCTGCAGCGATTGCTGGCAAGTTCACCGACATACGAGATTGGCATTACCACGGGTAGTACAGAAAGCATTTCATGAAAGCGTTTACCAAAGTCACTGGCGTTCTTGCAGCGATGGACCGGGCCAATGTGGATACCGACCAGATCATTCCCAAGCAGTTTCTCAAGCGGATCGAGCGATCCGGGTTTGGCCAGTATCTGTTCTTCGATTGGCGTTTCTTGGAAAACGGACAGCCCAATCCCGCATTCGAATTGAACTTGTCTCGCAACTCAGGCGCATCGATCCTGGTGGCACGCCGGAATTTCGGCAGCGGCTCCTCACGCGAGCATGCGGTATGGGCGATCGAAGACTTTGGGATAAGGGCCGTAATAGCACCATCGTTTGCAGATATTTTCTACAACAACTGCTTCAAGAATGGAGTGCTTCCAATCGCATTGTCCGAGGAGCTTGTCGAAGAACTTTTCCGGCGCCAAGCCAAGTCGGAGCGGTATACGCTGACGGTCGATTTAGAGCAGAATCGCATTTACGACGACCAGGGATTTTCGGCGAGTTTTGAGGTCGAGCCTTTTCGGCGTCATTGCTTGCTGCATGGGCTCGATGATATTGGGCTGACCCTCGAGCACGAGTCGAAAATCACCGCTTACGAGTTGGCTCATCCATCGCTGTAGGGCCGATTATAAGTCTAACCCGGCAGCCATCGTCAAAAACGTGCCGCATGTCAACTGGGCTTTTTCGACTAGGCTATCGAGTTCGATCCATTCCTGGTGGCTGTGAAGTGCGTCACCACGTGGACCGAAGGTGTCGATGTTGGGCACACCGAGAGCCTGAAGCTTGTTGCCATCGCTAGCGCCCCCGGACTCCTTCCAACCGATCGCAATTCCCAACTCATGGCCAGCTTGCTCGACATACTGCTTGAGTCGCTCTGTTGGTTTGTCGCAGGTTTTTGCTGGCGCGTGAATGCCTCCACTTTGCTCGATCCGGTAGCCTAGCTCTGGCCGATGAAAGCTGCGTGCGAGTTGTTCGAGCCGCGACTCGATCCAACCTTGGTCTTGGGCATCGGCGACGCGGACGTTGACTCGCAGTACGGCCGCGTCGGGGACGACATTGACAGCGTTGCCACCGCGTATTCGACCGATATTGACAGTGACATTCGGGCGTTGGCCGTTGAGTTGATGGATGGCGCAGGCTAGCTCGCAGCAATGAGCGATTGCGTTTCGACCCTCGTGAAAGTTTCTTCCTGCGTGAGCCGATTTACCGCGAACAACAAAGATGAAAGTACCAGTCCCCTTGCGAGCTTGGACCAAGCTGCCGTCGGCCATGGTGGGTTCAAATAGAAATGCAGACTTGAATTCCTTGGCGATCGACTGCCACATCCCCAAAGACGAGGGTGATCCGATCTCCTCGTCAGGGGTTAGTATCAGCGAAAGTCGAACTTTGGACAGATCCGCGAATTGCTTCAAGGCCAAGGCTGCGTAACGCATCACGACGATACCTCCTTTGGCATCGATCACTCCTGGTCCACGCAGCCTCTTGTTGGGCAAAAGGTCGCACGATTGAAATGGGCTATCCAAGCCGTAGACGGTGTCGTAGTGGATTGTCCAAAGGATTGCCGGTGCGTCGGGATTGCCCAGATCCCAGCGAAGCGCCGGTCCGGTTGAGTAGTTGGTAAGGGTACCTAGGTCGTCAAGCAGCGAGTATTCCGGTAGCGGGATCTGCTGACAAGGCACTTGTAAGGGATTGAAGAAGGATTCCAGCCATCGAGCGGCCTTGCACAAGCCCTCGGGGTTATCGGAACCGGAGTTGATGTTGCACAGTTCGGTCAAGTCAGCAGCCATTTGGGCCGATTGGGTTTCGAGCCAAGGGTGACCTGTCCAAGTTGTCGAACTCATCGGGGGATCTTTCGGTGGTGAAACGAAAAAAGGGTTCGACTTGACGCGATCAGGCCGAACCCCAGTGGTATGCGCAGGAGAATTGATTGTAACTTGTGGATGCTACTTTTTAGAGGTGAGTTCGAAATTGAGTTGATCGGAGCCTTTGTCTGGTACGGTTACAGTCAGGCCGGAGGTTGCAATGGTCGCGTACATCGCAGGAAGTGCGTTTTGAAGATTGACCGTGGCTTCGCCCCCTCCCTCACCACCTTTGCCTCCGGAAATAACCGATTTTAGAATCTCGACCTTGTAGCTACCCGGACAAGCACCGATGGCACCGTTGTATTCGGATCTGGATACTCGCATCGCGAACTTGCCTTGGGCGTTGGTATTACCGACAGCGTGGTAGTCGGTCTTTTCCGAGATGAACGTGATGGTCGCATTTTCTACCGGAGTTCCATCGAGGGTGACGACACCTTCGGCTTTGACAATCGTGGGTAGTTTCTTGCCGTTGCAGCCTAGAGGTAGAGATACCAAGCATAGGACGGCAGCGGGTAGATAGGCTTTGAGTAATCGACGGCGGTTCATAGCAGATGATTTGGGTTGGGGGTCGTGGATTGAACGAAAGGACCAAAATGCCAAAAGCGAAACCTGGTAAGTTCCGCTTTGGAGCATATTTTCAAAACGAGACAGTTTTTGCTGCCTTGCAATCAGCCGGATTTACTCGTAGTCAACAGGAGTTTCACCACCGGCCTTGGAACCTAGAGCACCCCATACACCGTAAGGGCTTTGTCCACTGCTAACTGTTGGGGCGACTGCTCCTAGGTTTCCAGAATCGATGTTGTCGCTAATAAATCGAACCGATCCGTCCCCGAGAGCGATCTGAACACCGCCACCATGCTCGCTCGTGGGGGTCCAGATGCCTGGGAACCAGTGTGGGGAAACGCTACCTGTGGAGACCATGCAAACCGCATTGTTCGGAGGCAGAATCGTCGAGACTCCATTGAAGAACGCTTTGCCCTCCCAAGCTCGATAGCCGGGCATGGTATCGCCGGTAAAGATCAATCCTGGATTGATGTACTCTCTGCCGCTTATCAATTGAGCCCGGCAACTCAGAGGTGCATAGGTAGCTGCATCGGCAGCGATCAATACCACAGCCCCCTTGGTGTTGACGATCGCTGGACGTTGACGCTCAGCGAGCATGATCGTATTGCTCAGGCCATCTTTGACGTGACCGAGAGGGTGGTAAGACGCACGTCCGAACATACCTCGATTGTAGATCGGCAGCTTTCGAATTGACATCGCAAGATCGTTTCGTTCTTCAAC
>JBJTAQ010000168.1:0-1974 GCA_046090945.1 Pirellula sp. | reverse complement strand
GAATGCGGCCTTTGTGAGTCACCGGAATCTTATCGAGGGTCGTCAGAGCTGTCTCCTCGGCGCCTTCGGCGATCACGATCATGCCGTTGCGCACAAACACAACGCGTTGGCCTTTGAGTCGATGATCCGTCAGGACCGGATCGTTCTCATCGATGGCAAAGAAGATCACTCGACCCTTGCACTTATCGGCCATTTCAGCCGTCAGTGGGTCATTGGCCTTGAGGACACCATAGCCGGTCTTGTGGACCGCTTCGATCACGCAGCGTTTGACCTTAGCTAACTGCTCGATGGTTTCGATATCGGAGAGCCCTAGATGGTCCCCTTCGCCGATGTTGGTGACGATCCCTACATCGCAGAAGTCGAACCCAAGGCCTTCGCGGAGGATGCCACCTCGTGCAGTTTCCAGCACAGCGGCTTCGACAAAAGGATTCATCAACACCGATCGAGCGCTTTGCGGGCCGCTGCAATCCCCAGAATCGATCCTTCGTCCACCGACGTAAATTCCATCGGTACAGGTCATCCCGACTTTCTTGCCAGTGCTTGCGACCATGTGCGCGATGAGCCGCGTTGTGGTGGTCTTGCCGTTGACGCCCGTGACGCCGATGATCGGGATCCGGCCGTTGCTCTGAGCTGGATACATCATTTCGATAATCGACTCACCGACGGGTCTTGGAGAGCCCGAGGAGGGTTCAATGTGCATGCGAAGCCCTGGGCCAGCGTTGACCTCGACGATCACACCGCGCTGACCCTGGAGGGGTTGTGAAATGTCTTGGGCAACCATGTCGACGCCGGCGATGTCCAGGCCGACGATCCGGGCAGCTTCGATCGCATGACGAGCCACATCCGGGTGGACTTGGTCGGTCACATCGGCAGCTGTCCCACCGGTGCTAAGGTTTGCGTTCCGACGGATAAGGACCTTCTTGCCGACCGGCGGAATCGTATCAGGTGTCATGCCTTGATCAAGCAACACCCCTAGGGCCACCGCATCGATTTTGATCAAGCTCAATGAGGTCGAATGCCCATCGCTCCTGCGTGGATCCTCGTTGACCTTGTCGATCAGCTTCTGCACGGTCGATTGGCCATCACCGATCACGTGAGCCGGTTCGCGGCGAGCTGCTGCGACGAGTTTGCCTCCGACGACCAGCATCCGATAGTCGTCACCTGGCGCGTGGCGTTCGACAACGATCGAGCGCCCTTCTTCGCGAGCGGCATTGTAAGCTGCGACGACTTGTTCGCGCGTTTGCAGGTTCGTCGCAACACCATGACCATGCTTGCCGTCCTGGGGCTTGACGACCACCGGCAATCCAATGTCCTCAGCGGCTTCCCAAGCATCCTCGGCGTTTTCGACCGATCGGCCCTCTGGAGTCGGGATTCCGATCGATCGCAACAGGGTTCGCGTAAGCTCTTTGTCTTGGGCAATCGATTCGGCAATGGCACTGGTCGAATCGGTCTCTGCAGTGCAGATACGGCGCTGGTGAACACCATATCCAAGTTGTACGAGGCTTCCTTCATTGAGCCGCCGCCAAGGTATGTTCTTGGCCTTGGCAGCTTCGACGATCGAACGGGTACTTGGTCCCAAACAAACGTCGTAGGCGTACTCTTTGAGCTCTGCAACTACCGTATTGACGTCGTAGGGTGTGTCGTGAATGGCCGCTTGGATCAGCTCAAAGGCTTTGTCGAGGCAAGCCAGACCGAGCTTCTCTTCCTTGTAAGCGATGGCAACCTTGTAGATCCCGTCGGTGTTGGTTTCACGGGCTCGGCCGAATCCGACAGGTGTGCCCGCCAGGGACTGAAGCTCGAGCGTGACGTGCTCGAGAATGTGGGCCATGTAGGTGCCTCGGCGAAGCCGCACGAAAAATCCACCTCGCTCGCCAATGCTGCACCGGTGCTCGCCCATCGTCGGAAGCCAGCCCATGAGCCGCTCGTTGAACCCAGGAATCATCTCCGAGGAGATGAAGGACACCTCCTCGGAGA
>JBJTAQ010000167.1:0-3548 GCA_046090945.1 Pirellula sp. | reverse complement strand
TGCCACTCGCAAATGATTCGACCGATGGTGGCCGAAAAACTCATGTATGGCGAGTACAGCAAGCCTGGGGAGTCGGTCTACGATCATCCCTTCCAATGGGGCTCACGCCGCATCGGGCCGGATCTTGCCCGTATCGGAGTCACCCAGCAGAGCGGGTTTTGGCATTGGAGGCATTTTGAAAGTCCAACATCCGTGACCCGCGGATCGGTCATGCCCAGCTATCGGCATCTGCTCGAGGAGAAACTCAATTTCAAAGAAATACAACCTCGGGTCCAGGCCAATAAGTTTCTGCATCCGGAATATCCTTACGATGTCCAAAAGTCCGAGGAATTAGCAAGAGAGCAAGCCGAGCGGGTCGCCGCCGAGATCATCTCCTTGGGAGGTCCTGTCGAATACAATGGACAGTTGATCAAGGATTCCACGGCGATCGCCCTGATCGCATACTTGAAACGCGTCGGGACCGACTTGTTCAAGCCCGAAGAAACCAAGCCCGAAGAGACTCAGGCTCCAGGACAGTGATCCAATGCTCAAAGATGTTGTCTCAAAACTCGATTATTCGGTGTTTGACGAAGTCGCCTTGTTGATCTTCGCCGGCTGTTTCGTAGCGATCAGCGTTTGGGCCCTACTCTTGAGGCGTTCGACGGTTGATCGCTACAGTGCGATCCCGCTTTGCGACGAGGTTGTCGATCCAAAACCCCAGCAATCCACCACTCGATCATGACCAGCAAACAATCGACTCAGAACACGACCAGCAGCACAGCTTCGGTACCCATGGGGCACTCCTACGACGGGATTCGCGAGTACGACAATCCTTTGCCGGGTTGGTGGAAGTGGCTTTTTATCATCACCGTGGTGATCTCACCGATTTATCTGCTGTATTACCATGTTGGGGCTCCTAATCGATCGATGCACGATCAGTTCACCGCGGCCTTGGATGCGAATCAAAAAAAGAAGTATTCGGATCTTGGTGAGTTGACACCTGATTCCAAGACCTTGGTCACATACATGAATCAGAAAGAGTGGACGGATGTCGGCAGGTCGATTTACAAGGTCAATTGCATCTCGTGCCATGGACCTGAAGGTGGCGGGGTTATCGGTCCGAATCTGTGCGATGACAACTACAAGCACATCAAAAAGATCGAGGACATAGCCAAAGTCATCAACGAGGGAGTCGCCGGGGGGGCGATGCCAGCGTGGGCCACCCGAATCCCGAACAAAAACGACATCGTGATGCTCAGTGCGTATGTTGCAAGTTTACGAGGATCCAACCCGGCCACCGGCAAAGGTCCTGACGGAAGCCCAATCCCTCCCTGGCCGACGACCCAAACCGCCAGTGAATAACCTATCGTAGGACAGGCTTCTAGCCTGTCAGCATCGCTAGCAACAACCGCTCTAAAGAATCAGCGATTCAAAAAGCTATCAGCGTTTTTCCCCTCATCCCCCCGCCCCTTCTCCCCCGGCCAAAGCCCCGGGGGAGAAGGGGAGCCAAGCGGTTATATAGATCACTCGATCTTGCATGCGCAGTTGATCCTCTTTCACCCCCTCGACCCACTTGCGGGAGAGCAGATTTTTCGAGCCTTGAGCCAATTCCGATTGGGATTATTTCCCCTTTTTTCAAAACTTATTTTTGGCTGTGACCAGACGTGTCACAACCCGAGGCGATTCTTAGGGCAGTTGTTGACGTTGAATGTAAGCGTTAGCATGTGGGACCCGTTTGGTTACAAGGAAGCGGCGGAGAGCGATCCGCTAAAAGAAAAGGAGAATTGCCGTGGCTGGAACATCAGGAAAAGGTACTGGATCGAAGAAGAAGCAGGACAAGGCACCGGTAGAGCCGGTAACCGGGCTTGAGAGCATCCTCAAAAAGGAGCCCGCCCTGAAGACCACCTTGCAACAGATTGAAAAGCAGTTTGGGGAAGGATCGATCATGCCCCTCGGGGGCGAGACCCAGCTGAAGATCGAAGGGATCAGCACCGGGTCGCTGTCGTTGGACTTGGCCCTCGGTGGCATCGGCTTGCCTCGTGGACGGATCATCGAGGTCTTTGGTCCAGAGTCCAGCGGCAAGACGACGATCGCACTGCATGTCTGCGCAGAGGCACAGAAAGCAGGCGGAATCGCTGCGATCATCGACGCCGAACACGCCTTCGATCCAAGCTGGGGCAAGAAGCTCGGGGTCGAGCTCGACACCTTGCTAGTGAGTCAACCAAGCAGCGGTGAAGAAGCGATGCAGATCACGGAGATGCTCGTCAAGAGCAACGCAGTCGATGTCGTCGTCATTGACTCTGTCGCGGCGTTGGTCCCCCGCCAGGAACGCGAAGGCGAGATCGGTGATACGCACGTCGGGCTTCAAGCCCGATTGATGAGCCAATCGATGCGGAAACTCACAGGTGCGATTGCGAAAAGCAAAACTGCCGTCATCTTCATCAACCAGATTCGCGAGAAGATCGGGGGAATGAGCTACGGCACTCCGGAAACAACACCCGGTGGACGAGCGTTGAAGTTCTACGCATCGGTCCGGGTCGACGTTCGTCGTATCGGCCAGCTCAAAGACGGCGAGGAAGTCGTCGGGCAGCGAGTCAAGACCAAGATTGTCAAGAACAAGGTGGCACCGCCATTCCGCGTCGCAGAGTTCGACATGATGCACACCAACGGCATCAGCTTCGAAGGTGACCTGATCGATCTTGGGATCGCTCACAAGATCCTCAGCAAGAGCGGAGCTTGGTTCAAGTACGGTGAGACATACATCGGCCAAGGCAAGGAAAAGGCGAGAAACTACCTCCTGGAGAACAAAGACGTCGCCAAGGAGATTCGCCAAGCGATCGTCGCTGCAGGTGGTTATTCTGGGCCGGAAGGACCTAGTAGCGCCGAAGAAGCCGAAGAGGCAGCCGAAGCTGATTCCTAAGCGGCTCGTGGTTGCTTCTCGCCAAAGGGTCCACTATAACAAGGTCTTCAAGGAGTGTATCGCATCATTAGCGATACGCTCCTTTTGTTGTTGGCTCGTCACTTATCCTCCTTCCTCTCCCACCTATAGTCCCACCGCTTGGCACTTTTTGGCTGGCCGGTGCGTGAACGTCTCCCAAGCATGACCTCTTTGAACGGTGGATTATCTGAAACGCCCGAGGGAGTTTTTGTCACTTGCGATCGGTCCGAAGCCGTCCAAGCGTGGCGGTGGCTCAAGGAATTGGAAATCGACGCGTGGGTCGAAGCAGTCGATTGCCAGCACGAGTCCAAACCGGGTGTACGATTCCGGCTGAACCGGCAGTCGTTTGCTCATTGGACACCTAGTTACAACACCCTGATGCTGGCCGATAAACTTGTCGATTGGTTTCAAAAGCCTCGGGAACAGACCCTCGAACAAGAGACGCTTTTGGCGATGTTCGCCTCGCCGATCTGCTTTGCCTACCCCAGCATTGACGAGTTCCAATCGTCGGCCAATATTCGCATGAATATTGCTCGAGCCGCAAGCAAGACGTTTTTGTCGTTCGATGCCTATGGTGCCGAACGGCCCGAAGATTATTGGGTGTATGACGAAGAACGTGGATTTTTGGTCA
>JBJTAQ010000166.1:0-3728 GCA_046090945.1 Pirellula sp. | reverse complement strand
CCGGGTACTCCGGTGGTTATCTCCCAAATCCAACTTATGAACAAGTCCTGACGGATCAAACGGGGCATGCCGAAGTCATCCAAATCGAATACGACCCTGCGATCGTAACTTATGAAGAGCTCCTGAGGATTTTCTTTAAATCCCATGATCCCACGAGTTTGAACGCCCAAGGGCCGGACTTCGGAACAAGGTACCGATCGGTGATCTTCTATCAAACCGATGAGGAAAAGGAGGCGATTGCAACGGTGCTCGAGGAGTTCAGGAAGAAAAGAACGTTCAGAGGCAAGATCGTCACCGAAGTATCCCCGCTGAGAAACTTCTTTCGAGCGGAAGAATACCATCAGGATTACTTTGAAAAACATCCTGATAAGCCTTACTGCGAAGTGAACATTCGGCCGAAGATTGGGAAGTTTGAAAAAGGCTTCAAGGAGAACAGCAAAATTCAAAAAGCAAAAGACGCCAAGCTTGAGCAATCCAGGAAGCAACCCAGCAAATGATTTCCCGAATGATGGTTGTTGGTAGCCTGTGGGTGTTTCTCGGCGTTGCTTGCTTTGGCCAAATCACCCAAGGGATGGCTTGGCGCATTGAGAATCTGGCCGGTACTGGCCAAAGCGGCTTCCAAGGTGATGGTGGATTGGCAACCCAAGCCCAGCTCGACAATCCTTTCGGAGTCATCCGCGGCCCTGATGGAAACCTTTGGTTCTGCGAATATTCCGGTCAACGCGTTCGGCGAATCAATCCCGATGGGATCATCCAGACGGTGGTTGGCAACGGACAGCAAGGGTTTTCAGGTGACGGTGGCGATGCCTTACAAGCTACCTTGAACATGCCCCATGAAATCCGCTTCGACACCGAGGGCAACCTGTATATTGTCGACATGCAGAATCATGCGGTCCGCAAAGTGGATGCGAGAACCAAGCGGATCTCGACGATTGCTGGCACAGGACAGCCGGGATACACGGGTGACGGCGGTCCTGCGAATTTTGCACAGCTCAAGCAACCGCACAGCATCCAATTCGGACCTGACGGAGACCTTTACATCTGTGATATCGGCAATCACGTGATTCGCCGGATCGATCACAAGACGCAACGGATCTCAACCTACGCTGGCACCGGCAAACCGGGGCCGACGCCCGATGGTTCACCGATTGAAGGAACCCCGTTAAAGGGTCCCCGGTCGATCGATTTTGATTCCAACGGCGATCTTTGGATCGCTACGCGTGAAGGGAACCAAGTCTTCCGGATCGACAGGAGGACATCTAGGTATATTCATGTGGCGGGCACGGGGGAGAGCGGTTTTGACGGCAACGGTGGACCGGCCAAATTGGCCAAGCTCAAGGGGCCCAAAGGGATTGCGATCGATGCGGAAGGCAACGTATGGCTTGCGGATACCGAAAGCCACAGCGTGCGCATGATCGATTCCCAAACTGGGCGATTGGTACTCGTTGCAGGCACAGGCAACCCAGGTGATGGTCCGATAGGCGATCCATTAAACTGCGAATTGAATCGACTGCACGGGATATTCGTCGACCGAGATGGCTCGATCCTTATCGGCGACAGCCAAGCCCACCGGATTCGGCGACTCTATCGCTAGGCCAGAAACGCATCATGATTTCGATTCGAAAACTCACCATCAAGCAACCTTCTTACCATTAACGGTATTACTCTATGTTTCGTCATTGGAATCCGTTCGCGATATTTTTGCTGCAGTCGCTCTGGTTCGCTGGTGCGACGCAGGGTCAGGATCACAATAGGACCATCGAGTATCCTAAGTCCAAAGTGGTTTCGCAGTCGGACGACTATCACGGGACCAAGGTGGACGATCCATTCCGCTGGCTCGAGGATGTCGATTCCGAAGACACCAAGAACTGGGTGGTTGAGCAAAACAAAACAACCTTCGCATACCTCGACAGCATCAAGTCGCGGGATCGCTTCAAGCAGCGTTTGACCAGCCTCTGGAACTTTGAGCGCTACGGTCTGCCCCGTCAGTATGGGGCGAATTACTTTTTCACCTACAACAATGGTCTGCAAAACCAAAACGTGTTGTACATATCCCAAGCGATCGACGATCGGGGGCTTGCCAACCAACGCCTGCTACTAGACCCGAATCTACTGAGCAAAGACGGGACAGTGGCGCTGAGTGGTTATGTCCCTAGCGACGATGGCAGATATCTGGCTTATGGTGTAGCCGAATCGGGCAGTGATTGGAATACTTGGAAAGTCAGAGAGACTCATTCTGCCACCGATTTAGAGGATACGGTCCGATGGGTGAAATTCAGTTCGGTGTCTTGGACTAGCGATCACAAGGGTTTTTTCTACAGCAGGTACGACGAGCCCAAAGAGAACGAGTTCACCGGTATCAACTACTACCAAAAGCTTTACTACCATCGGATTGGAACGCCTCAATCGGATGATATTCTTGTGTACGACCGCCCTGACCAAAAAGAGTGGGGATTTTCTGGCACGGTCTCCGACGACGGCAGCTACTTGGTTATTTCCGTTTGGCGGGGAACGGAAAAGAAGAATCTCGTCTTCTATGCGGCAATCGTTGAAGGAAAAATTCCTACCAAGCAGGACGTGGTGGAATTGGTTGGCGAATTTAATGCCGACTGGCAGTTTTTGGGCAATGACAAAGATCGATTCTATTTCGAGACCGATGAGAGCGCCCCGAGGCATCGGATCGTCGCAATCGATTTGGCCCAGCCGCAACGAACCCAATGGACGACGATTGTCCCTGAGTCCGACGAGTCGATTGAGAGTTCGAGTTTGATTGGCAACCGGCTATTGGTTCACTACTTGAAGGACGCGACGAGCGTTGTCAAGGAATATTCGACGCAGGGGGTATCTGGCCCTGAGTTGAAGATACCGTCGTTGGGTACGGTTGCGGGCTTCGAGGGCAAGCGTTCGTCCACGGAGACGTTTTACACCTTTACCAACTACATCACACCTCCGACCGTCTTTCGGTTGGACCTCGGCACGCTCGAATCAACGGTTTGGAAAGCACCCAAGCTGGACTTCGATCCTGCGAATTATATCACTGAGCGAGTTTTTTACCGCAGCAAGGATGGGACTCGGATTCCGATGATCCTCTCTCGAAAGAAGGGGGTCGAAATCGATGGAGGGATACCAACCATCCTCTATGGGTATGGTGGTTTTAACATATCGATCACACCGAATTTTTCACCTGCTAACCTCGCTTGGATGGAACAGGGCGGCATGTATGCCGTGGCTAATTTAAGGGGTGGAGGCGAGTACGGGCGCGATTGGCACGAGTCGGGGATGCTTGACAAAAAGCAGACGGTATTCGACGACTTTATCGCGGCTGCGGAGTTTCTAATCAAGGAGAAATACACCAGCAGTTCACGACTCGCGATATCGGGTCGCAGCAACGGAGGGCTTTTGGTGGGTGCAGCGATGACTCAGCGTCCTGATCTTTTCGCGGTCGCGTTGCCCGCGGTGGGCGTTATGGACATGCTCCGATTTCATCAATTTACGATCGGCTGGGCCTGGGTAAGCGAATTCGGCAGTTCTGAGAACGCCGATCAATTCCGGAATCTCTTGATTTACTCGCCGCTACATCGACTTAAGCCGGGGACGCGTTATCCCGCTACGCTAATCACAACTGGAGACCATGACGATCGTGTTGTTCCTGGACACTCGTATAAATTCGCGGCACGCCTCCAAAGCTGCCAGAGTGGTACTCGACCAACACTGATCCGCATCGAAAC
>JBJTAQ010000165.1:0-1658 GCA_046090945.1 Pirellula sp. | reverse complement strand
TTGCTTCCGGGCATCGCGACTGCCTCCCAAACCCCAGGTGGCTGATAAGGGCGTACGCTTGGACCACCAACCTTTTGAACCAACAATCCACTCGCAAAGAGTGCACTGTCTCGGATCATCTCAGCATCCATTCGGAATCTCGGCCCCCGCGCTAGCAACTTGTTCGACTCATCGATCGCCAACTTCTCGTTGGTCACACTTGCCGATTGTCGGTAAGTGGAACTTGTCACAATCGCGCGAAACAGGTTCTTGATGTTCCAGCCATCCTCACGAAACGAAATTGCCAAGTAATCCAGGAGTTCTGGGTGAGTTGGGAGTTGACCTGTCACTCCAAAATCACCCGCCGAAAAGACGATCCCATTGCCAAAGACCTCTTGCCAAAAACGATTGACTGTCACCCTAGCCATCAGCGGGTTCCTCTCATCAAGTAACCACTTGGCTAAACCCAATCGATTCTTTGGGTAATCCTCCTTCCAAGGGTTCAAGATCGCAGGGGTCGCCGGTGCGACTTCATCGGTCCGCTTGTCGTAGTCTCCTCTTGTGAGCAACCACGCTTTAGGCATCTCGCTCTTCTCGTTCATGATATGGGCAACTGTGCCGCGACGCAGTATCTGTGATTTCTCATCGACCAACTTCTGGCGATCAGCGACCAACCTCGCGTAGTGCTCGTCTCGGTTCAATAGGTACCATTGATAGAGTTCTTCACTCTCTTCGTTGCTGCGAGTCAATTTGGATACCAAATACTCGATACGTGGCAACTGACCAATCTCACGAACTTCATCGCCGCTAAGCACCTTCTTGTAGATTCGAATATCCTGCAGTTTTGAATCCACCGTCGGAGACCCTTGATGACGACGCCCTAGCCTGAATGGGACATGGATGCGAATGGTCTCCGTCAGGTTGTTGTTGGTAACATTCGGCGAGGCTTCCTTGCCGTCGATGAAGATCTTTACCCCCTCGGCCTTGGAACTTCCATCATAAGTCACCGCGACGTGCTGCCAGCGATTCGTCGAAATCTTCTCCTTGGTGTTGACCCGGATCGCATTCTTGGGCCAACTATGAACCAGGTGGCATACGACGCTCCCGTTGTCGATCCAAAGATCCCAGCCACGATGCTCGGTACCTTCATCCATCCGGCCAAAAAACGAGCCAACTTGGTTGTCAGCCCCAGGCTTGATCCACGCGCAAACGGAGAAGGGAACATCGCGATCGTAGTCCGCCACATCGAGTGTCGGATACAGATCCGCCTTGACATTCCAAGCATTCTGACTCAATTGCCCTGGGGTAAATACCGCCTGTGATTCCAGTTGGATCTTCTCCTGCTTGCCCTGTTGGTAAAAATCGATCGCTTTGGGATCCTCGCACTTCAAAGGAATATGCGTTTCAAGGGAATCCCGTGCGACCTGCATCCCTGCCCTAATCGCATCTTTTTGCGCCGTGTCGGCAAGAAAGCCATCGAAGCCCGACCGAGCCTCGGCGCGGCGCTGATCGACCGACGATGATGCCTGAGCAATCAATCCATCGAGTGCAAAGTATCGATCGCGATCCTGCTCAAGCGGTACCGGGATAATCGGAGGGGTATCCTTGATGTTCCCATCCATCGGGTTCTGCGTTGTGTTATTGAAGAACGCCGCCATCTGATAAAATTCGCGCTGTGG
>JBJTAQ010000164.1:0-4979 GCA_046090945.1 Pirellula sp. | reverse complement strand
GGGAGTCAAAGGGGGAGAGTTGATCGCCGTCGGATCGCTCGATGAGATCTCCGCCAACCCGCGAAGTTTGACTGGCCAATTCCTGAGTCGGCAACGTGTGATACGTCGGCCCGCACAGCGCCGCAAAGGCACAGGCAAAACGCTCCGGGTTGTGGGTGCCAAGCACAACAACTTGCGAAATATCGATGTCGATTTTCCACTCGGATGCCTGATCGCGGTGACGGGGGTAAGCGGCTCAGGCAAGAGTTCTCTGGTTAGTGATATCCTGGCGCCAGTTCTGCGCAACGAGCTCAATGGGGCTGAGGACACTCCCGGAGCGCACCGAGAGATCCTCGGGATTGAACACCTCGATAAGCTGATCGAGATCGATCAGACACCGATCGGTCGAACGCCTCGAAGCAATCCAGCGACCTATGTGAAAGTCTTCGATGAAATTCGAGATTTGTTCGCGGAATTGCCTGAGAGCAAACGGCGGGGGTTTGTCCCCGGGACCTTCAGCTTCAATACCGCTTTGGGACGATGCACGCTGTGCGAGGGACACGGAGCGCAGCGACTGGATATGGAATTCTTGGCAGATATCTGGGTCCCTTGTCCTGTTTGCGAAGGCAAGCGATACGCCCGATCCACCTTGCAGGTCCTGTTCAAAAACAAATCGATTGCCGATTGTCTGGACATGGATGTTCAGGAAGCTCTCGAACACTTCGACGCGTTCCCGAAAATCACTAGCAAGCTTCAGACGTTGGCAGGTGTAGGTCTCGAGTACATCAAGCTCGGTCAGTCCTCGACGAGCCTGTCGGGAGGTGAAGCGCAGAGGATCAAGCTATCTAGAGAACTGAGCAAGCGAGGGACTGGTCAAACGCTCTATGTACTGGATGAACCGACGACCGGATTGCATTTTCACGACATCGATCTGCTGCTGCAGGTCCTGCACAGCTTGGTCGACAAAGGCAACACGGTGGTTGTGGTCGAACACAATCTCGATTTGATCCAAGCGGCCGATTGGCTGATCGACTTGGGGCCAGAGGGTGGCGCGGGTGGTGGGACCGTCCTGTGCTGTGGAACACCCGAGCAGGTCGCTGAGCAAACCAACTCGTACACCGGAGTGGCCCTCAAGCAGCATTTGGCAACCCATGGCTCCGAGCCAAAGAGTTCTGGCGGCAGGAAAAAAACCGCCGCCGCCAAGCGTGTGCAAAAGGAGACCCTAGCCGTCGAGGCATCGAAACTCACGAGCCCGGCCTTGCAGGATATCCGGGTCGTTGGAGCAACGCAACACAACCTCCAAAGCGTCGACGCGACGATCCCCAAGCAAGCCATGACCGTCTTCTGTGGGCATAGCGGGAGCGGCAAAACATCGCTGGCCATGGAGACCATCTATGCCGAGGGTCAGCGCAGGTTCGTCGAAAGCCTTAGTCCCTACGTTCGGCAGTTCGTCGGCCAAATGCCCAAACCACCCTTCGAACGGATCGATGGACTCGCACCCTCGATCGCTATCGAGCAAAAGGGGTTGTCGCATACCCCCCGCTCGACCGTAGGTACGGTCACCGAGATCTACGATTACTTCCGAGTTCTCTTTGCGAGGATGGGCAAACAGCATTGCACCCAATGCGATGCGCCGGTGGAATCCCAGACCATCGATCAAATCCTCGATCGATGGATGCAAAAAAAGGACGACGCGATCGCCGATGGGCAACTCCCTCAACGCTGCTTGCTTCTGGCCCCGGTGGCACCTCATGCCAACCAAGCGATCGATGGTTTTCTGAACGATTTGCTTCGCTCGGGTTTTACCAGGATACGAGTTAATGGAAAAACTCAAGAGATCGACCAACGGCTGCAGATATCGACCAAACAAATCCAGAAGTTGCAAGTTGTCGTCGATCGAATTCAGTTCGATCAGGTCGATCGCAAGCGACTTGCAGATAGCGCCTCGACGGCACTGAATCTTGGTTTGGGTATCGTGCAATTGGCACTGGTGGAGGATTCTCGACCCGAAAACCAGTGGAAGATCGAAACGTATTCACTTCATTCAGCTTGCCATACCTGCGGAATTTCGTTTGAGTCGCTCACGCCTCATTCGTTCTCGTTCAACTCGGCGATCGGTTGGTGTGAGGCTTGCACAGGGCTCGGAACTGAAAAAGGGACCGACCCGATGAAGTTTATCGATCCTGGACTCAGCTTCCTCGAAGGTGGATTGCGCCTCTGGCAACCGGGAGAGAATCGTGTCGCCAAGGCGATCATCCAAGCGATGGGCCGACAACTTGAGCTGCCCGTCGAGGAGCCTTTTCGAAAATGGAATAGTAGCCAGCTGCACAAACTCTTCCATGGAGCCAAGGAAGTCTTTATTCCTGTCTATCAGAGCGACTTTGAGTCTCTTGCGAACTCTCCAAAAGTGCGACAGACCAAGCCGCCGGAACCCTATTTCGAATTCCGATTCGAGGGAATCATTCCTACGCTGGAGCATTTCTCGAGACTCAGTCACGAGACTCGCTACCGAATCCAAGAACACCTAGCCGATGTCGCTTGCCGAGTTTGCGGAGGTTCTAAAGTCAAGTCGCAAGCAGCGAGCATGCGATGGTTTGGGCAACGGATCGGGGATTTGATGCAGATGCCTCTGGATGAGCTCCTGCCATGGATCAAGTCGGTTCAGCTCTCGAAGAATGATCTCAAAGTCGGAGGCGAGCTGCTTCGAGAGATCATCCAACGCCTGGAATTCTTGGTCGGTGTCGGATTAGACTACCTAACGCTTGGTCGAACCGCCAACACACTCTCCGGGGGAGAATCGCAGAGGATTCGGTTGGCAAGCCAGCTTGGAACAGGCCTGTGCGGAGTGCTGTACGTGTTGGATGAACCGACGATCGGTTTGCACCCGAGGGACAACGACAAACTGATCCAAGCCATGCATAGGCTTCGAGATTTGGGCAACACCTTGCTGGTCGTCGAGCACGATCGTGATGTGATTCGAAGCTCCGATGCGATCCGAGACTTTGGTCCCGGTGCTGGACCCTTCGGTGGTAAGATTGTTGCTGAGGGAAGCTTGGAACAGATTATCCAGAATCCCGATTCTGTAACAGGGCCGTACCTCCAAGGAAGCAAAGCGATCGAAATCCAGAACCAGAGGCCTGCGGTGGTCCAAACCGCCGGTAAATGGTTGACGGTGCGCAGTGCCAATCACAACACCCTCAAAGGGATCGATGTAGCTTTTCCACTCGAACGATTGATCGCCGTGACAGGCCCGAGCGGTAGTGGAAAGAGCTCGTTGGTTCAAGGCATCCTCTATCCTGCTCTTGCCCGTCAACTTCAGCGTGCCAACCTCGTCCCGGGTGCCCACGGAAGTATCGAGGGACAAGAACAACTCAACAAGGTCATGCAGGTCGATCAGTCACCGCTGGGCAATAGTCCTTCGAGTACCCCGGCAACCTACACGGGTGTATTCGATCTGATCCGGCAATTCTACGCAGAGGTGGCCGGTACGTTTATGATCTATCCGAGTCATTTCAGCTTCAACACCGGCGCGGGTCGTTGCCCCGTCTGCGAGGGTGTTGGAAAGCGACGTATCGAGATGCACTTTCTGCCGGATGTCTGGATCGATTGCGAAGCCTGTCAAGGCAAACGTTATCGAGATTATATATTGCAATTCCGTTACTGCGGTAGGAACATCGCCGATGTTCTCGATTCGACCACAGCACAAGCCTTGAAGCTTTTTGAAGATCAGCCGAAGATTGCTCAGATGCTCAGTGTGATGTGCGATGTGGGGCTCGATTATGTCAAACTAGGGCAAACGGCTCCGACCCTCTCCGGTGGTGAAGCCCAACGAGTCAAACTCGCAGCCGAACTGGTTCGACCCACCACGGGAAAAACCCTCTTCGTGCTCGATGAGCCCACGACCGGTTTGCACTTTGACGATATCAATAAGCTTATGAATGTGCTGAATCGATTGGTGAATCAAAAGAATACGGTGATTATCATCGAACATAACCTGGAGGTTATCCGAAACGTTGATTGGGTCATCGATTTGGGCCCAGAAGCCGGTCACAAAGGTGGAGAACTCGTATTCGAAGGTAGTCCGGACGATCTCATAGGCTACGCGCAGCGATTCAGCGCGAGGTCGTCTAGCCATCGCACTGTGGCCACTGGCAAGCATCGGAGCTATACTGGCGAGGCGCTTGCCAAGTGGGAAGCGGTACGCACAGCGCAACTGCCGACAACAAGCGCACGGGCCACCAAGAACAAGCCTGGTACCAAGGGCAATAAGACCAAGGCTTAATCCTCGGGTCGAGTTTCTGCATCTTCGCTACAGTAGAGATCATCATGCAATCGCGTCGCATTGAATCGTACGTTCAATCCATCGCTGTAACCATCGCAGTCATCGTCTTTCTAGGGAGGTTGCCTGCAATTTGCTGCGGACAATCTGCCGACGGATGGCTGCGTGTCGATATCGCGAGGGATACCTGGCTGTCGAATTTCAAATCCGAGCAAAGCGGTTCCAACGGAGCTGCACCGAAGCTTAAACTCAAGTCGATCATCGAACTGTCCATCATCGATTTTCAACCGGGGTTACTCAAGGGGAAATCGATCGAGAAAGCAAAGCTGATGCTCAAGGTCGAGGGGGATCGTCCCATCGAGCGAGTTACGCTGAGCACTCTTTGCGCCGATTGGATCGAAGGAAATGGAACTGGGTACAAGGTCATTCAGGGAGCATCCACGTTCACCCACCGTGTCTATCCAAACGAACGATGGTACGACTCGGATGTAACGGCCGTGGGGATAGGCCAAGGCAATACGCTGTACGCATCGGTGGATGCAAAACCGGCTGAAACCAAGGGCTGGGTGGAACTGGAGATTCCTCCCGAAATTTTGCTCGCCCGACTTCATGGACTCAGCTATGGCATCCTATTGATGGACGACACGGGGAGCACTTGGAAACGAAATGGGGAGGAATTTAAACAGGAAATATTTCCCAACCGGTTTGTAGCCAGCAAAGA
>JBJTAQ010000163.1:0-4544 GCA_046090945.1 Pirellula sp. | reverse complement strand
CTCCGAAGAATCCCTGGGTACGCCATGCCAAGAACTTCGATCAACTCGTCGATAGTCCGTTCGTGCTAGGGGACATCGATATCCAATCCCAAGTGATCGGCGGAGTGACCCATTTCTTAGCGACGATACCCCACCAAGAGTGGGATACAAAAAAAGCGATGGAGGACGCGGCCAAGATCGTGAAGGTCGAGCAGGATTTCTGGGGCGAGGTGCCTTATCCACAGTACTGGTTTTTGAATCTGTTGACCGAAGCCGGCGGGGGGCTCGAACACGACAATTCGACCGTTTTGATGGCGAGCCGCTGGACTCAAAAGCAGCGATCCAAATACGTTGATTGGCTAGGCCTAGTGTCCCATGAGTTTTTTCACACTTGGAATGTTCGTCGGTTGCGGCCCAAGGCTCTGATGCGATACGACTACAATCAGGAGCAGTACATTCAGGAGTTGTGGATCGCCGAGGGGATCACCAGTTACTACGATGACTTGTTCGTCATACGAGCTGGGTTATCGACACCCAAAGAGTACCTCGAGCGTGTCAGCAAAGGGATTCAAACAGTCCAGAATGCCCCAGGCCGCAACGTCCAAAGTCTGATCGACAGCAGCTTCGATTCATGGATCAAATTTTATCGGCCTGATGAGAACGCGGGCAACAGTCGGATCAGTTACTACGTCAAAGGGGCCATCCTCGGGATGCTGCTCGATGCTCAGATCCGTGTGAAGTCTTCCGATAAGTACAGCTTGGACGATTGCATGCGACTGCTTTGGAAGAGGCATCGACAGACAGGTTACACCAACGAGGATTTTTCGAAGATCGTCCAGGAACTTGCAGGCAAGCCGCTTGCCGATTGGCTCGACAAGCAACTGCGCTCGACGGAGGAGCTCGATTACCAACCGCTGCTCGATGCCTACGGGTTGGCTTGGAAGCCCACAGAGCCCCCGAAGGATGTTCCCAAAGAGGAGTCATCCAAGGTGGCTACCCCGGCGCAAATTGGGTTGGAACTGAGCAATGTGGCTGGGAAGACTCAGGTCGATAAAGTGGTCCGGGGAACCGACGGTAGTCGTGCCGGGGTCCAATCCGGAGACGAGTTGATCGCTTTGGGCGGCTACCGCATCAGTGCCGACCAGTGGGCAGAGAGAATTGCGATGCTGCGCATCGGCGACCAGACGACGGTATTGCTCTCGCGTCGCGGAAAAATCATCGAACTACCTTTGAAAATAATCGAACCGTCGCATCAAGATGCGACCCCGAGTTGGAATCTAATACGGGCTGATAAACCGACCGAGGAACAAGAAAATCGTTGGAAATCCTGGCTGGCGATTCCGAGCGATACGTCCACAAAATGAAGAATCGATACCAGGGTTGCTTCCCAAGATCCCAAAGACATTCCCCCAGAGTGGCAGCGATTCTGGTTAAAATCTTCCGATTGGGCGCACTGGGCTGGTAAAATATTCCGTTTGCGGGTATTTAAGAGGCTAGTTCGGGAGGCTTTCGGGCTGTCGAGAGCCACGGAACACACAAGGATTCGTTGATTCTGGTTCGTTGATTCTGAGGAATGCTGGTATGTCAGTGAATGAAGAGGTTTTTTCCAAGGTTCAGTCCGCATTGGTCGATGCATTGGGAGTTGATGAAGACGATGTGACCGCAACGGCAACCATGGTCGGAGATCTAGGTGCTGAGTCGATCGACTTCCTGGATATTGTCTTCAAGCTGGAAAAAGCTTTTGGAATCAAAATCCAAACCGAGGACCTATTCCCGAAGGATATTTTGACCCAAAGCAACTTTGTTCAAGACGGCAAAGTTAACTCGAACGGTCTTTCGGAACTCAAGAAGAGAATGCCTTGGGCAGATCTGACCAAGTTCGAGTCCAATCCACGCGTCCAAGATTTTGGCGATTTGCTGACCGTTAGCGATCTTTGCCGTTACGTGCAATCGAAGATAGCCTAGTTTACCCGACGGGGCGATTGCAGTGCGTTGGTTTTGGATTGATCGATTTTTAGAATTCGTGCGGGATACACGCGCCCGCACGATCAAGAATATTACGTTCGGTGAGGAGCCGCTGGACAACTACTTGCAAAGCTGTCCTCATTATCCCCACTCATTGATGATCGAGGGAATGGCGCAAACCGGAGGGTTGCTCGTCTCTGAGCCCGAGGGTTTCGTTAGAAAAACGGTGCTGGCAAAAGTCTCCAAGGCGACCTTTGAGCGGATCGTTGTGCCGGGAGATTGCATCGAACTCGAAGCAGTTGTGCAGGCTAAGCATTCCACCGGCGCGGTAGTCGATGGCAAGATAACGTGTGCGGGCCAACCCGTTGCGCAGATGGAACTGTGGTTCGCCTTCTTGGATGAAAGTTTCGGGGCCCAAGCCCTGTTTCCTCCCGAGGATCTTATGAGAACTCTGCGGATCCTGCGTCTTTTCGACGTTGCGGTCGACCCTCAGGGGAATAGAATAAGTCCACCTCAGCATATGCTCGATGCAGAGATTCGCTCTGCAGACGCATTGAGGCAGGCAGCCCGCTCCAAGCCATTGGTTTTGCCGTCCAAGTCCGAATAATAATGTCAACTATTTACAGAAGGCTTAGGGTCCATGCGTCGACGTGTTGTCGTCACCGGTTTGGGGGTCATCAACCCACTGGGACATGATGTATCAACCATGTGGAAGGCTCTGCTCGAGAGCCAAAGCGGCGTCGGTCCGATCACGGTTTTCGATGCTTCGGGCTATCCGACGACCATCGCAGCCGAGGTCAAGAACTGGGATGTTGCCAAAGTAGGCGAGGATCCCGCCATCTGGAATTATCGAGGCCGACATACGCGTTTTGCTGTAGGTGCAGCCAAGCAAGCAGTGCTGCAATCAGGTTTTCTTGACAGCAAGATCGATCCGACCCGAGTCGGTGTTTATCTCGGAGCTGGCGAAGGCAATCAGAACTTCAGCAACTTCACTCGCATGGTCGATGCGGCCATCGGTGGACCTGAGTTCGATATGTCAAAGTTCCTGCAAAAGGGATTCGAGCTCATGGACCCAAGGGAGGAGATGGAGCAAGAGCCCAACATGCCTGCCGCCCACGTCGCTGCACTGTTCGACGCCCAAGGTCCAAACTGCAACTGCTTGACCGCTTGTGCGGCCTCGAGCCAAGCTGTCGGAGAGGCGACCGAACTGATTCGCGCCGGTGATGCCGACATCATGATCGCCGGTGGTTGCCATTCGATGATCCATCCGTTCGGACTTACCGGCTTTAGTCTCCTGACAACCCTCTCGGAGCGTAACGGCGATCCAACCAAAGCATCCCGCCCCTTCGATAACGATCGCGATGGCTTTGTTTTAGGCGAAGGTGCTGCGATCGTCATCCTCGAAGAATACGAACATGCTCGCAAACGCGGCGCGCCTATCTTCGGCGAAATCCTTGGATACGGCAGCACCGCCGACGCTTATCGAATCACCGATATCCATCCAGAGGGTCGCGGAGCGATCGGCTGCATGAAGCAAGCCATTGCGGATGCCAAGATCAATATCGATCAGATCGGATACGTCAACGCGCACGGAACGAGCACCAAAGTCAACGACAAGACCGAGACGTTGGCTTGCAAAGGAGTTTTCGGAGATCGTGCTAAGCTGACTCCTGTTTCAAGCACCAAGAGCATGATGGGGCACTTGATCGCCGCCGCCGGCGCGACCGAAATGATCGTCTGTTTGATGGCGATCCGAGACGGTGTGCTGCCACCGACGATCAATCAGGAAAGCCCCGATCCGGCTTGCGATTTGGATTATATTCCCAATGTTGCAAGGCCGTCTAAGATCCAGGTCGCACTCAACAATAGTTTTGGCTTTGGCGGTCAGAATGTCACCCTCGCGGTCGGTTCCTTGAGAAACGCATGATCATTTCCGACCAGATCTTATTTGCTTATCTCGACGAAGCTTTGCCGAGCGACAAAATGGCTGCGCTCGAACAAGCCATTCGGACCGATTTGCAGTTGAGAAAGAGAATCGAGGTCTTGATCACCCAGCGAGATTCCGGCATGCATAGCCTGGGGGATATTTGGCGTCGTCACCGTCTCAGCTGTCCAACCCGCGAGCAGCTCGGAAGCTACCTTCTAGGCGCGATGCTCGACCAAGATAGCGATTACATTAAGTTTCACATCGAGACGATCGGTTGTAGGTACTGCCAAGCCAATTTAGCAGACTTGACCGAAGCTCAGCATCAAGCCAAGCGAGCCGAGCCGAGTGTCGCTCAGAGGCGCCAACGGATTTACCAAAGTAGTGTGGGCCGAGTACGCAGCTATCCAGAGGGAAACTAATGCGAATCGGACAGATCATCACCTTGATTGCCGACCGCAAGTTCGGTTTCATACGCAGCGAGCATTTTCGCGACGATGTCTTCTTTCATTTTTCGACCGTACAAGGGTTGAATCCCAAGTATCTGCGGATTGGCCAGGACGTCGAGTTTGAGATCGACGAGTTGTTGAGGATCAACAAACAGAAATTAGAAGCGACCATCGTCCAGCAGCCGAGCAAGCCGCTTTCGTTCCGCTTGGAAGAGGAATCGATCGAG
>JBJTAQ010000162.1:0-5670 GCA_046090945.1 Pirellula sp. | reverse complement strand
GATCGGACGGATCGGGCGGATCGGACGGATCTATTAAAAAACAACATGAATTCACAAAGCGTTCTGACATCGGCGGGCAGTCTATGGTTTGGGATTTGGCTTGCGATTTTGGTGATCGTGCTGATCCTTTCTGGCCGAGTTGCATCGCGGGGGGTTGGAACGGAATCGGAATACTTGGTGGCTGGCCGCAAGGTTCCGTTGGTGCTCTCGGTGCTTGCGTTGCTTGCTACTTGGTTTGGTTCATCGTCGGTGATTGAGTCATCGACAAAGATGTATCAAGGGGGTTTGGGGCAGGTTTTATTGGATCCGATTGCATGTGGCGCCACGTTGATATTGACGGGTGTATTATTTGCAGAGCGGTTTTGGAATTCAGATTCGTCGACGGTTGCGGATTTGTTTCGCAAACAGTTTGGGGTGTCGACCGAGCGTCTGAGTTGTTTGATCCAAGTTCCTTCGTTTTTTCTATGGATTGGATCTCAATTCTTGGCGATGGGTCAAATACTGGCATCCACATTGGGGCTGCCATTGTGGATTGGGATCGCCGTTTCAGGCCTTGTGACTTTATCGATCGTCGTCTGGGGTGGCATGTGGTCGGTGACTTGGGCGAATTCGATCATGATTCTCGTATCGCTCGCGAGCGTCTTGGTTTTGTTCGTAGCGACAGGCACGACGATTGGGGGCGGGAGTTTTATGACAGGGATCACAAGAGTTTTGGAGGCAGCGCCGCAGACGCACATGCAGTTTGACGGTTCATCGCCGAAGAAGTTCATGGCGATTGCGAGTGTGTTGGTGATCGGGCTTTTGGGGAATGTGCCTGGGCAGGACATCCAGCAGCGGGTTGCTTCGGCTGCAAGTGCCCGGACAGCGCGTTGGATGTGCATCATCGCCGGAGTCTTGTATTTACTGCTTGGAGCGATTCCTTTGTATTTGGGCTTGGCAGCACGCTATCGTTTTGGGGATCGATTGCAGGAGACCGAGTTGCCGATCCATCATTTGGCCGGCGTTTATTTAAGCCAACCGCTACAGATTTTGCTTTTGGTGGGCATGTACAGTTTATGCTTAGCGGTGGCTGCCGGAGCGACGCTGAGTCAATCGTCGATCGTGTCTCAAAATTTGCTTAAATCGGTTTGGTCGGGCAAGGGTAATTTGATTGACTCAGACAACATGCATCGCGCGAGGATGAGCGTGATCATGGTCGTAGTCGGTTCGATTGCGGTAGCCTACTCGGGCGAATCGATTATGGGGCTCTTGGAGTTGTCCCTGGTGATCGTGTTGGTATCACTTTTTGTCCCGCTGTTCATTGCGCTGTTTTTCCCAACCCAAGCGCCGCGACCTTGGGTCGGTACAGCGGCGATGATTTTGGGGCTGGCTGCTTGGCTGTTGGGACTGGGGGTCGAGGAAGCGACCGGGATACCGGCGAGCTTGCTGGGTTTGCTGACCAGTTGCATCGCCGGAGGGGTGGCGATGAGGCGATATCAAGGGGTTTGGTAAGTTTCGGACGGGAGTAGGGACCAGAGTGAGGAGTACGCTGCGACTTGTATTGGCCCCAGGGGCAGGATAGACTGATCGCTTTGATGATTTCCTCGCTTAGCGAATGAATATCCCATGCCGGTGGACCCATCGAATACGATCTACTATCGACGCGCCCGCTTCACCACTCGGCTGCCGAAAACTTATCGATACTCGCTTTCTCATTTTTGGTTGCAAGAGTTGGAGCCGGATGTCTACAGGATCGGCATCACGCACTTTGCTACGCGGATGCTTGGTGACTTTGTCGAGTGCGAATTTCAGAAAGTTGCCGGAGAACTCATCCAGCCCGGCATGCCTTTGGGTTGGATCGAGGGGTTCAAAGCTGTCTCGGATATTTACTGTGTGATCGATGGTGAATTTTTAGAGTTTAATCCTCAGCTTGCGACCAATCCCACCTTGATGGATCGAGACCCTTACGATCGAGGATGGCTATACAAAGCCCGAGGCAAACTCGATGCTCGGGTGGTCGATTGCGACGGATATATCGGTGCGTTGGACATCGCGATCGATCGGATTTTGTCCCAAGAAGAGCAAGAGCAGAAGAAATGCTAACCCCCAGATACATCATGATCGGCGGTTTTTTGGGAGCGGGAAAAACGACCAGCATGCTCAAGGCTGCCGAGTATTTTTCCAAACAAGGGCTTCGAGTTGGATTGATCTCCAACGATCAAAGCCAGGGGCTAGTCGACACCAACATGATGTCTGCGAGCGGATATGCGACGCAAGAGATCTCGGGCGGATGTTTCTGTTGCAGGTTCCCGTCGCTGGTAGCAGCTAGCGAGAAACTCGAAGCTCAAGCTCGACCGGACGTGTACCTTGCCGAGCCGGTCGGCAGTTGCACCGACCTGGTGGCCACCGTGGTCTATCCGCTGGAGCAAATGTATGGCCAACGCTACAGCATCGCACCGCTGAGCGTGCTGGTCGATCCGATTCGAGCGCAGCGGTTTCTAGGATTGCTGGCAGGCAAGACGTTTTCGCCCAAGGTCAATTACATCTACGACAAGCAACTTGAAGAAGCGGATTTGATCGTCGTCAACAAAAAAGAATTGCTTGATGACGAGAGTTTGGAGCGATTGGTCGATGCGCTTCGGGCAAGGTATCCTCGAAGCGAGGTCTTGAGCATCAGTGCACGCAACTCCGATGGCCTTTCCGATTGGTTTTCTAGATTGGAAAATTCGCTAGATACGCAGCGTTCCAACATGGACGTCGACTACGAGATTTACGCACAGGGAGAGGCGTTACTAGGTTGGGTGAATTATTCGTGGACGATCCGCGGAACGGAATTCGACGGGAATCGATTTCTAGTCGAGTTGCTCGAGCGGATCCACCAGGAGGTTTCGCAGCAACAACAGATTGCAATTGCGCACTTGAAGGGGACCATAATACCGGATCAGGGGAACGATATTTCGGTGGCGAATTTAGTCCGCGAGGACGGCCAAGTCGAACAGGCTTATCATCTGCTCGAAGGCCTTGAGCAAGGGGAATTGACGTTGAATTTGAGGGCCGAAGCCGACCCGGAGCTACTTCGCAAAGCGGTTGATTCATCCTTGCAAAAAGCATGCCATCAGTTTAAATTATCCGCATTGGAAATCCACTTAGCGGCTTTCCGTCCTCTCCCCCCGACACCTACCCATCGCCTCTCGCGTTAGCAGGTACAAGGCCCGAGCTCGAATCATTTAGGAATGCATGAGCGAAAACCGACCCATTCTTTATTGCCGATGTGCTTATGCGAAGGTCGTTCCCGAGGGGGTGAAGGACCAGGTGCTTGAGCGTTTGCTCGATTCGGGAGTAGCATTTGAATCGGTGACGGATTTGTGTGAGATGTCGGCTCGCAAGGATCCGGGTCTAGTACCGTTGTCCAAGCAGCAGGGTCTTCGGATCGTGGCTTGTTATCCGAGGGCGGTTAAGTGGCTATTCTCGGCGGCGGGAGCACCGATCGATGCACAGAGCATTCAGAGCGGGCAGATCGAGATACTCAACATGCGAACCGACACGTCGGAGACGATCTGCGGTAAGCTTGGAATCATGAGCGAGAATCAATCCCAGGGAGACCAGCTATGATCGCTACGAATCGCGAGCGTCCTCGTGTGTTGCTCTACGAAGGGATCCAGAGCCGAGCGATGGATGCCGGGCTTCGCCGGAAGCTCGTACCTGCCTTATTGGATCGGGGGTACACCGTCACGCGAGTGACGCAGAACGCCAACCTTGGGAATCTTGGACACACCGAGTTGATCGTCTTGGGTGTGTTTGAGCAATTGCCGTCATTTGAGAACCAAGAGAGTGTTGTCAAGATTCACACACGGGATGTTCAATCCGACACGTTCGAGAGTTTGATTGAATACATTGAATCTGTCGCGGCTGGGATTTCTGAGGCTCGCCCTCACTGGAAACCTTGGTTTCCAGTGATCGATTACGACCGATGCACCAACTGCATGCAGTGCTTGAGTTTTTGTCTTTTTGACGTTTACGGTGTGAATCAAGCCAATCAGATCACGGTGCAGAACCAAACCAACTGCAAGACCGATTGTCCGGCTTGTTCTCGGGTTTGCCCTGAGGTGGCGATTTTGTTTCCCAAGTACAAGGCCGGGCCGATCAACGGCGACGAGATCAATCAGGATGACTTGCGTCGCGAGGCGATGAAGGTCGACATCAGTTCGCTTTTGGGAGGCGATATCTATTCGATGCTCAAGGATCGTAGCTTAAAAGCCAAGTCGA
Source organism: Pirellula sp. (assembly GCA_046090945.1). Taxonomy (GTDB): domain Bacteria; phylum Planctomycetota; class Planctomycetia; order Pirellulales; family Pirellulaceae; genus JBKCUI01. Next base: position 1,425 of record JBJTAQ010000162.1, on the reverse strand, counting down.
GATTTTCCAAGGAGCGAGATGACGACCGGGCTTTGAAAGAGCGTCAGCGATGCATGGACAAGCTCAAGAGCAACGTCGAGGGCTTGGAGATTCCAGCGGAGGTGCTGTCGAGTTTGCCGAGTTTGGATCAGATTCAGGCCAAGGCGCAGCAGGCGCAGCAACGGGCCCAAGAGGCGCTCGCGCAGCAAGCAGCAGCAGCGAATTCGCAAAGCGCCACCCCTTACCCTAAACCAGCAACCTAAGAAGCAGCAAGTCAGCCATGGTCGCAAAACTCGCAGCACGCATGCTCACCACCGTCGATAAACGGTTGCTCTGGAAGTTCGCTTATAACTTTGGTTACAAGGGGATGCGTTCGGTTCAGAAGTACAAGAAGCGGCTCAAACAGGGAGTGCACTTCCCTCCGTTTCTGTTCATCTCGATCATCAACTCCTGCCAACTACGGTGCCAAGGGTGCTGGGTCGATGTAGCATCACCTAGGCAGATGATCAGCAAAGAGGATTTGAACCGCATCATCACCGATGCGAAGAAGCATGGAAATAGTTACTTTGGGATCCTCGGTGGTGAACCCTTCATGCATCCGGATTTGCTCGATGTACTCGATGCCCATCCAGACTGCTATTTTCAAATCTTCACCAATGGTCAGTTGATCAATGACAAGGTTGCCAGCCGATTGCGCAAGGCGGGAAATGCGACACCGCTGATCAGTATCGAAGGATCTGAGGTCATCAGCGATCAACGCCGTGGGGCCAAGAATGTCTACGACAAAACGCTGCAAGGCTTGCAGACAGCGATGAAGCACAAGTTGATTGTGGGAGTTGCAACGAGCGTATGCAAGACGAACTACGATTTGGTCAGCGAGGACTGGCTTCGAAAACTGATCGATCTTGGAGTCCACTACGCTTGGTTCCATACCTACCGCGTCGTTGGCCCAAAACCCACCCCGGAGCTTGCTCTGACACCTGAGCAAATCGTCAACTTACGCCGTTTTATCGTCCAGATGCGAACCAAGATGCCCATCGGGATCGTCGAGCCGTATTGGGACGACCAAGGAGGAGCGCTGTGTCCGATGGCCACGGGGGTTAGCCATCACATTGGCCCTTCGGGAGCTGTCGAACCGTGTCCTATCATCCAGTTTGCTAAAGAAACGATTCACGATGGGCCGAGCATCTACCAAATCATGTCTAAATCGGAGTTTCTCGAAGATTTCCGCAAGACTTCTGCGGCCGCCACCCGTGGCTGCGTCGTCCTGGAACGGCCGGATTTAGTCAAACAGCTTGTCGTCAAACATTCCGCTGCGGACACCACCCAACGGCAAGCCGCCATGGTAGAATTGGAAGCACTGGAATCGCGAACTAGCCAACACCAACCCGGCCAGGAAATCCCCGAGAAAAGCTGGGTTTACAGGTTTGCCAAGAAGCATTGGTA
>JBJTAQ010000161.1:0-5797 GCA_046090945.1 Pirellula sp. | reverse complement strand
TCTCCTGCGTGACTTGCCACGGCCGGGTCGACCGAATGGAAATCGTGCATCAAGACAAAAATCAGTCGAAGATGTGGTTCTGGATTGCGGTGGCAGTCCAAGCACCAAGCCATCGACTGATTTTTGTCGTGATGCACGATTTCCATTTGGTCGACCCGGCCGTGGCAAGTCACGCAGGAGACCCCTCGGTTGACGTGGGCCGCATGGTTGAAGTAGACGTAGTCGGGCAAGCGGTGGATACGCACCCAGTCTACGGACTCGCCGGTTCTCCAACTATCGTGCAAAGGCTTAAGCTTGGGCGAATCCGAGTGGATTGCCGATAGCTTGGGGGCCGCCGCCGAGCCGTCGGGATTGGCCGATTTCGGGCTGTGGCAGTTGATGCATGTCTGCGTTGCCGGAATTTGAGAATGAGCGGACTTGTCCACCGAAACGTGGCAATACTTGCAATCCATCTTGAGTTCCCCAGCATGGAGTGCATGGCTGAAGGGGATGGGTTGCAAAGGTCGGTATCCGGTATTCAAAGTCTCAGGGCTCGTGGCCCCTAGGAACAGGACACTCGCGTAGGCCCCACCGGCTAGGATAAGAAAACCGAGCAATGCCAAAAATTTATTCGTCCACCTGGGGAATAGGAATCTTTGCGACATAGGCTTGGAGTGTCTGAGGAGGAAAAACCTGGCAATTTCAAGTAAAAAAGCGCTGTGCCTGGAGCTCTTGTGAAACCTCCAAGATCTCCCCCGCACAACTCCTAACAGTGTAGTAGGAACCTGTAAATCACAAAAGGTAGGTAACGAACACCTGGGGGACCTACCCGGGGCTCATCGGCAGTATTCCTTTAAATCTATTGGAAAATAGAGATGCTTATCGGTTTCGTGGCAATTCGTCGCACTTGCCGATGCCGATCGGAATACACGCCATAGGTGGTTTAACCCGAACGTTGATCGTTTCAAGTCAGCGATTCGTCGAGTAGTACCAAGAAGCGTAGAATAAGAAAACCGTGTCCCTTCCCATTAGAACCCCTTGAAAAACCTTTTTTTACCACGGCGACACGGCGACACGGCGACACGGCGACACAGAGACACAGAGACACACAGACTCACAGAGTTGCTCAGCGCTAGCACTAGAACTCCCCCCTCTGTCCCCTCCGTGCACGTGTGGTTAAAAAGTGAGTGTAGGAGTACCGAGAAGCCAAGCACATGAAAAACGGGTTCTTACCCATTAAAATCCCTGAATGACGAACTTCTCTAGATTTGTTCTTCTCTAGATTTGTTCTTCTCTGGGTGTCGGAGCGTTGGATTGGTCGCATCCGTCGGCCTTGGGAGACTCTGGCAAGGTTTTGTCCTGGCTTTTTGCAGCCCTGTAACGGGCTCGAGCTTGTTCGTACTTTTGGCGATCGGGTGTGTTGACCGCCAGCCAGACTTCGATCTTGTCTGCTGGAGGAGGGTTATCCGAAGCGAGAATCATCAGCTTTTCGAGCTGTTTGCGGCACCAGCCACACCCTGTACCCGCCCCTCCGCATTCTGCTAGCTGGCTGGGAATCTTGACATCGTGTACCCGAATGTAGTTGAGCACTTTGCGGCACGAAATGTGAAAGCAAAGGCACAATTCGTCGTCGGCTTGCATGCGCCAGCCCCCTAACTCTTTCGCCTAGTTTTCATCGCTTGGCGGTAAATCTGTTCCGTGCTTGTACTTGTCAAGCTTGCGGTACAAGGTCCGGGCTCCGATATCGAGTATCTTGGCCGCTTCCTCGCGGTTTCCTGCGGTCATTTTGAGGGTTTCCTCGATCGCCCACCGTTCGATCTGATCCATGGTCTTGCCGATCAGTTCGCTCGGTAGCCCTGCCATAGAGATTTGGCCGGTTGCATCGCTAGGCACAGTCAAACGCGCATCGATGGACTCTTTCTCGACTGAAGATGCCCCTTGTTCTTCGTAGAGCTCTGGGGGTAAATCATCCAAATCGAGTTTCCCGTCGGTGTCGAGGACGACCATGGTTTCGACGAAGTTTCTAAGTTGTCGAATATTTCCGGGCCAGGTGTAACCGAGGAATTTCCGCGTTACGGCCGGAGTGAAATTGCATGGACCGCGGTTGTGGCGTTTGGTGAACTGCTTGCGGAAATGGTCCATCAAAGGCACGATGTCATCGCGGCGTTCCCTCAGCGGTGGTAGATGGACGGTGACTACCTTGAGTCGGTAGTACAAGTCATTGCGAAACTGCTGATCTTGAATCATTTTTTCTAGTGGGCGATTGGTAGCCGAGATCAACCGCACGTTGACCTTGTGGGATTTATTGTCGCCGACGCGAGTGATCTGTTGTTCTTCGAGAACCCTCAAAAGTTTGATTTGGGTACTCATCGGCATATCTCCGACCTCGTCTAGGAACAGGCTTCCACCATCGGCGTATTGAAAAGCCCCTTCGCGATCCGAAACCGCATCGGTGAAGGCACCGCGGACGTGTCCAAAGAGTTCGCTTTCGACGAGGGTTTCGGTGACTGCCCGTACGTTGAGTGCCACCAGACGCTTGGCTTTTCTTGGGCTGTTTTGGTGAATTGCCCGAGCGATCATCTCCTTTCCGGTGCCACTTTCACCGGTAATCAGAACCGTCGCATCGGTCGGCGCAATTCGCTTGAGCCGGTCGATCAGTTGCTGCATCTGTGGACTGGCAAAAATGATTCCTTCGAAGCCGAACTTTTCATCGAGTCGCCGACGAAGATCGATATTGGTTTGCCGCAATTGAACGGCCTCGACGGCCTTCAGAGAGATCGCCCTGAGACGATTTGGCGTGATCGGTTTTTCAAGGAAATTGAAAGCCCCAAGTTGCATCGCTTCGACAGCTTTGGTGACCGTCGCGTGCCCCGTGACCATGATCACATAGGCCTCGGGAAGCAACTGACGAGCGGTGGAGAGAATTTGCATTCCATCAACATCGTTCATGACCAAATCGGTAATCACGACATCGTAAGTGTTTTGTTCAAGCATCCGCTTGCCTTCCGGGCCACTGGTGGCGACCTGGCATCGATAACCAACCTTTTCGAGGCTTTCTGTCATAGCCCGAGCGTGGGCTGGGTCGTTATCAACGATAAGAAAAGCGAATTGCTTGGGGTCGATCTCCGCAGGGAGCTCGGCTTCATGGGTTGCTATCGGGTGTTGGTTGACGTCGTCGTTTTGCATGAATTCAAGTATACTCTGCCGGTGTGAATTGCGAATGGGCCTGACGAGAGTCTCGCCGTGTTTGCTCGCGAGATTGCAAGGCACCTTGGGATCGATTACCTGTTAGGGAAATACCAGTTATGTCGGATATGAAAAGGGACAATCAAATCCAGGAGACCGTTTGCCGGGGCGTTCGAGGTGCGACGACTGTCGAGGCCAACACCCGCGAGGCGATTCTCAAGGCAACTCGACAGCTATTGGCGCTCATTATCCGGCGTAACGAGATCGACTCGAAGGACATTGCCAGTGCGATTTTTACCGTAACGAAGGATTTGGATGCTGAATTCCCGGCTTTAGCGGCTCGTCAAATGGGTTGGTTGGATGTGCCACTGCTTTGCGGTTATGAGGTCGAGGTGCGAGGCTCGCTCAAGTCCTGCGTTAGGATCTTGCTGCATTGGAACACAACCCGCACCCAGGCTGAGATTCACCATGTTTACATCCACGATGCAATCTCCCTGCGCCCGGACCTGAGTAAGTTGCCTCCAGTGGACTGGAAAGAGCTCGAAGAATGGATCTCGCTCCAAATGTCAACTCGCGAATCGAAATAGCACTCAATCCAAATCGTTCGCATCCTGACAGGAACGCCTCAACTCATGCATCTACAATGGACCAAAAGTTACTCGACCAGCGCTCTGCACGCAGCGGAATGCTTGTGCCGTTTCGGATCGCAAGTCCACGATGAGGCCCTGCGCGATAAGCTTGGGCCATCGGCCGAGCGATTGGGGACTTGTTTGCAGGACCTCGATTCGCATTCAGCGCCGAAGCTTTGGGACCATCTGGTAATCCTAGGCTCGAAAATCAACTCCAATAGCTTGCTCGCCAATCAGTTGCTGTCGGATCATATCGAGGGTTTTGTCGAGCAGAATCTCTCGCAAAGACTCGTCGGATCGATCACCGAGGTCGAGGCCGCATTCAAGTTGCTTTATCCGAAGTATCTCGATCAGTTCGATTACCGGATCAAGCCCCTTCAGGAGCAGTGGATAGGTTTCGGCAATGGTTTTTTGGCCCACTTGCGCCGACTGACTCGATGTGACTGTTTGGTTCGCGAGGCTACGGTCGTTGGCGTACAACCGATCCTCGGTGGTGCCGGCTTTGCTCACATAGAGCACCAAGCGGTTCATATCGAAGCAGTTCTGACGAATCCCTTGGCTGAACTTCCGGAGGTCGTGAGACTCGGTTGGCTTGTTTCTCAGCTGCACTCGGTAGTTTTTCGATCCCAAGTGGGGCTCTCACCGGATCTTTTACGACACGTGCTTCCTTTGGCGATGCTCGCACCGAGCTTGGCCGCAGCCGAGGTTCTAGAATTGTCCAAATGCAATGAATCGCTCGCCGAGCTCGCCATCGAAAACTGGAACATCGCGGTCCCGGCAAATCGCGACATTGCATCGGATTTAATCCCGATGCTCATGGCCTGGTGGGAGACCTGCCTGTCGAACAAACCCGAGTGGTCCGTAGCGCTCAAGGCACTTGCGCATCGACTCGGCCTCCATCCAATCTAATCGTTTACTGAATCGGTCGACGTAAGCACTCCTGACAGGCGCCGCACAGTGAACCACATGGAGCACGTCTTGATCGATCCAGTAGATCGCATCCTGATGGAATTCCAAGCCGAGCTCGCAAGCGGTTGGGAGATCCTCAAGATGACCGCTTTGGCCGGAAGCAAACTAGCAACCGGTCGTCAAACCGACTGAATCTCAGCTTTCCTCAAGCTGTTTCTTTAGTCGAGCGATGCACCTTTGGATCAGCATCCGAACATCGTCTTTGGAGCGACCGATTCGGTCTCCGATCTGCTCGAAAGTCATCCCTCGCTCGAATCTCCATTCCAAAACCCGTTGGATCTCATCGGGTAAAGCTCGAATCGCATTCATCACCTTTCGGAAATGTTCTTCGTCGATCATCAGGTCCAAGGGAGATTCCTCGTCGGATGCAATCTGCCGAAATTCATCCGAAGAGATCTCCTCAGAGCTTAACTCCCTGCTCACGTCTCGTTTCTTGCTTTTCAGAAACCGTCTTCGCAGGTCCTCGATCTTGTTCAATAGGATTCGTCGCAAATAGCCTCTGATCTCCCGAGGTCTTTTCGCAGACATATCATGAAAGTTCGCTTGGGCTGCACTGAGCGTCTCCTGAATGACGTCCGACGTGTCGACTTTCCGGACCAACTCCTTGCCGATTTCCCTTGCTGCTATCGATTGCAAAAGAGGCTTGTACCTCTTGATCCATTCGTTTAATTCTCGCGATAGAGAGTCCGCGGAATCGTGATGTTCTGGAAAATCACCGTTATGCTGATCCATTGCAATTTGATACGAACTACCCAGGGCTGGTATTCCGCCTCGGAATCGTAAGGGGCTAATGACGTCACGAAAATTGGTCTCTGACGATCAGCCTTTGGAGAGCAATGCGACGCAGTGCGCGACGGCTAATTCACCGCGCCCTACCTCACCGACCCCCTCGCCAGTTTTTCCCTTCAAACCCACGAGAGACTCTGCTACCCCTAAAACCTCGGCAATTCGCCGAATCATATCCAGCTTTTGCGGCGAGATTTTCGGTCGTTCCAACAGGACCACGCAGTCTAAGTTTACAAGATCCCAACCAG
>JBJTAQ010000160.1:0-4137 GCA_046090945.1 Pirellula sp. | reverse complement strand
CTCGGGCCCTGTTTCCTTAGAACCTCCCTCAGTTCCCGACTTGCTACTGCCGGACTTGTCGTTGCCGGATTTGTCGTTGCCAGTTTTGTCGTTGCCTGTTTTGTCGTTGCCAGTTTTGTCGTTGCCTGTTTTGTCGTTGCCTGTTTTGTCGTTGCCTGTTTTGTCGTTGCCTGTTTTGTCGTTGCCAGTCTTGTCATTGCCAGTCTTGTCGTTGCCGGACTTGTCGTTGCCGGACTTGTCGTTGCCGGACTTGTCGTTGCTATCGGGGTTAGTCCCATTCCGATTTGTTGGATTGGGCATCGAAGTATCGGTGTCCGGGATGTTCGAGTTGGATTGATATGATCCATTTGGATCGCTGTTGGGGTTGCCGGGATTTGAACTGTTTTTCTGGTTTTGTTGGTCGGATGGTGAGCCGCGTTGGCTCTCCTTCATGAATTGCTGGATCTTTTCGAGCGCATCGCGATCCTGTTTTTGAGAGGAACCATTCGAAGGATTGGAGCTGTCGCTTGGACTGGCGTTTGGGGTTTGCGGAGAGTTTGGGTCAGAATCTGGCGACGGCATCCCGCTTGGGGGGGTGCTTTGAGAATTTGGGTCTTGTTTGTTGGAATTTGATTTTTGCGTTCCGCTTTGATTACCACCCTGGCCTGATGGAGAGTCTGCCGTTTGATTGGTTTTATTTTGATCGTTTGGCTGAGTTTCTTGATCGTTGGAACTTGATTTCGATTTCGGATCATTTCTTGGGTTGTTTTCGCGAAACCTGTCCCAATCGACTCGAGACTTGGGAGACGGGGGTTGGGCTTGTGCGATGTTTGAATCGCTGTTGGTCGTTTCCGTTTTTTCGGACTCTTGTTTGCCGTCGGGTTTGTCCTCGGGCTTTACGATTCGAATTTTCAGAGGTTGGGAAAATGCTCTTTGGGGTTCTAATTGCTTGCTGATCGGGTCGTGGTAGTTGTCGTAAGCAACGGCTATGAGATCAATTTCATCACCGGATTTGAGCCCGTGATCTAATGGTACAAAGGTATACTGAGCGTTCTTGGTTCTCGGGCATTCCGGATCGGCTTGGAACAGACTTTGGCGAAAGAGTACCTTCGGTTCCTTGGGATTCAATTTGTTTTCGTTCGTACCTTGGATCTCGACTGAACTCAATCCGTAATCGGGGTCTCTGGCAGTCAATTCGATCAAGACACCTTGGTCGATGGGGACTTCGACAGCGAGGTTTGAGTTGCCCGAGAACTCGACCTCTGGTGGCAGATCCGGAATGATTTTGATTTGGTAGATTACCGGATCGTGGTTGGATTCTTTGAGTTCATTAACTGCGTGGATTCGGTAGCTTGTTATTTTCTTTTCGATCGAGTTTTTTCGATCGATGGTCGCAGTCCAACTTGCCTCAAGTTGGGTTTTGTCGACCTTCATATCGAGGAAGTCTCGTGCGCTGATAAAGAGTTTGTTTTGCATAACAGGATCAAATTCGATCCTGGCCGATTGCATGGTTTGGTTTGCGATAGCGTGGAACTGCGCAACGGTACCTTCGGGGGCTTCGAAATGACCTTGTTGCTGAATGGAACGGGGTTTTAGGTTTGTATAGTCGGGGAACTTCAGGTCGATATGATCGATGGCTACAAGAGGAACGATTTGTATTCCGACGTCAAACGGACCGGCGACAGCATCACCGGCGTGGATCCAATACGTCAGAGGTTGATGCAATCCACCGGAGTCTTTTCCGAAATCGAGCTTGTAGTTGATCCCTTGGATCTCTTCCTTCATTTCGATGGTCTGGCCGCGTTCTTGACCATCCGACAGATCGTATCGCAGGGTCACTTTTTCACTTTTGTGGAGACCTTTGACGATGACATCGATCGGCAGAGAGCTACCCTGCATGATTGTGGATGCACCCGGAGAGACTCGTTCGAATTGCACTCGGGTGGCTGGAGCGATATTAGCCCACGGCATGAGCATGCGGGCGGCGCTAGTCAGGCCGCTTTTGGGGCTTGCGAAAAAATAAATCAAGGTGCACAGCAAGCAACCGAAGAAGGCGGCGCTGAGTCGGATCAAATTCGCGGAATCGGCGACTTGGGATGCATCTGAGTTCCTGAGGAATCCGAAGGCGTAGCGTCCGACGAAATTCAGAACGCTTTTGGGTGCTGCATTCGCGGATTGGTTGAGTTGGATCCAACTGATTAGACTGTCTTTGGATCTTGGATCTTGCAATTCGAATTGTCGGGCGGCGTATTCAGGGTGGATTTTGTAACGCATCGGAGGCAGCACTCGCTTGAGGAACCACCAGGCGCTCCACAGAGCAAGGCTCAGCCACAAGAGGATACGTACCGGTCGATTGATTTCCCATATCCAATGGTCGACCAAGATAAACACTAGGGTTGAGAACAGCAGGGTGCTCAGCAAGATCATCCAGCCGTAGAGCAGTTCGGTCTTGCGGATGTGAACTGCCGCACTCTGTACAAACTCCTGGATTGGATCGCGAGCGGCAGCTTGGCTCATTGAACTAGAGTCCCATCCCGAGGTATCCGCCCGACTCAGCCAGCGTTTTGTCGAGTTGCTCAAGCCGCTGCTTGGTCTTTTCAGAGTCCCCGACCTGAATAAACCGGTTGAATTCTTCGATCACCGCGTTGGACACGGTTTCCTCGAACCATTTTACCACATGCTGTTCGAGCCAAGGCACATTTTCTTGGTCGAGAGAGACTTTCAAGTCGCATCGAACGGCACGGGAATCGGTGGCATCGGTAAACAGAATGCCTTCGAATTTGAAGGCGATCATGCCGACATCGGGGTTATTGGTGACGAAAAATCTGCAACTGGCATTGTGCAGATAGTAGTTGTTGTGGGATCCCTGGTCTTGGATTGCCTGTTTGATTCGGTTCCATTTGGCGATCAAGGCTGGGGAGGCATCTAGGGGTGGATCGAGCCTCGTAACGCTTCGGAGCGGCAGGCAGTCGAACTGGATGTCGACGGGTCGGTGTTGGGAATTGGCCTTTGACAAGGGGACACCTGGATCTGCGAGTGGAGACTAAAGACCCGCGAAGGCTTGGTTGAGCAAGTCTCGCTCTTCGAGTTTATGGGACCGCAGCGAGCCTGTCGCAGGACTTGCAGATTCCGGTCTGGAGATCAGCGCTAGAGGATAAGATTTGGCGATTTCATCGCCCCATCGCATTTTGACAAATTGCCAAGCTCCCATGTTGCTCGGTTCGTCCTGGTACCAGTAGACTGGAGTTCCGGTTGGATATTTCGAGAGAGCGTCGACGACTTTCGATGGATCCATGGGGTAGAACTGTTCGATGCGAATCAGTGCGACATCCTGTCGGCCGAGTTTCTTTCGCTCTTCGAGCAAGTCGTAATATGCTTTTCCAGAACTCATCAAGATGCGTCGGGTTGGCTGATTGGTGGGTCGATCATCGCCGAGTATTTTTTTGAAGGATCCGGATTCGATATCTTCAAGTACCGAGGAGCAGGCCGGCAATCGCAGCAGGCTCTTGGGTGTTAAAACAATCAGCGGCTTGCTCCATTTGGATTTGACTTGCCGACGCAGGAGATGGAAGTACTGGGCTGGGGTCGATGGTTGGGCGACGATCACATTATGTTCGGCGGTCAGCAGCAAGAGCCTTTCGAGCCGAGCGCTACAGTGCTCTGGACCTTGACCTTCAAACCCGTGGGGCAGGAGCATTACCAAGCGGCTGAGTCGTTTCCATTTATCTTCGGCGCTGGTGATAAACTGATCGACGATGCACTGTGCGACGTTCCAGAAGTCTCCGAATTGAGCCTCCCACATAATTAGGCCTTCGGGGCAGTCGAGGCTGTAGCCGTATTCGAATCCCAAGACTGCAGCTTCGGAAAGGGGGCTATTGACGATTTCGATCCTCGCTTGCCCTTGTTTCAGATGGCCCATAGCCATGTATTTGGCATTGTTGTCGACATCATGAAGGACTGCATGGCGGTGCGAGAAGGTTCCTCGCTCGACGTCTTGGCCGGACATCCGGATCGGATGTCCCTCGATGGCAAGCGAGGCAAAGGCGAGAGCTTCACCTGCGGCCCAGTCAAGTTTGGCTTTTCCGCTGGCCATATCACGACGGTCTTCGAGGACCCTGGCGATTTTTTTGTTGACGTGAAAGCCTGCCGGGACTTGGC
>JBJTAQ010000159.1:0-4497 GCA_046090945.1 Pirellula sp. | reverse complement strand
CCGTCCTCAACACCAAATTCGCCTCTCGATGAATTGATACTCGGTTGCTCAACCACAATTCATCGAGAGGCGAATTTGGTGTTGAGGACGGGAAGATTCTCTTCGGGTTGTCCGCAATCAAGGGATGTAGTAAGTCCGTTGGTGACGCATTAGCTGAAGAGCGAAAACGCAAGGGTCCTTTTAAAAGTATTTACGATTTGTGCAATCGGGTCGACTCGACGCAATGCGGACGCGGTTCCCTCGAAGCCTTGATCATGGCTGGAGCCTTGGACTGTCTCGGTGGGTCACGAGCGCAGCACATGGCTGTGCTGGACAAAGCGATTCAGGGTGGGATTGCATCGGCAAAGGACAAAAAGAGTGGGCAATTGAGTCTCTTTGAGGACTCGACGGAGGAGTCCGATTCGACGCTCGAAAACCTTCCTGGTATTCCTGAGTTTCCCGAGAAGGAACGGTTGGCCAAGGAGAAGGAGGTTTTGGGCTATTACTTGTCGTCGCATCCGCTTGCCGAGTTCGAGCCAACCTTGAAAACCTGCTGCACGACCAATTCAATCGCAGCGAAATCACTTGCACATCGAACTGAGGTTTGGATGGGTGGAGTGGTTTCATCGATCAAGCTTGCACATACCCGTAATCCTAAACCGGATTCGCCTACCAAATATGCTAATTTTGATTTAGAGGATTTGGATGGCATCACTCGCTCGATCGCTTGGCCGAATACTTACGAACGCTATGCGACGTGGATCATCCCAGACGCGATTGTTTTGGCGAGGGGCCGAATCGATAAAAGGGGCGAAGAGGAAATCAATTTCATCGTTGATGAGGTGATTCCAATCGCGGAAGTAGAAAGCCGATTCACAAGTGGTCTGAGCGTGCTGTTCGATGCAGCGAAACATCAGCCGGAAATGGTTCAGCGTATTGCAGAGATTCTGAGAGGTTACCCGGGGGATCGCGAGGTGTTCTTCGAAATTAAGACAAGCTGTGGCAGCATCGTGCATATGATCAGTACCAAACACAAGGTGCATATCAGCCAAGAGCTTCGCAATCGACTCGATGATCTGTTAGGTCCTGCAAGCCATCGCATGCGGATGAACAAGCCTTCGGTCAGTAACGATAACGGTAATGGTGGATACCCCAAGCGTCGGCAGGGGTAGTTGATGGAACCGCTGCCAGTTGATGTTCATTTAGACCGCGTTGCGGAAAAGGTTCGCAGTTGTCCTATCACTGCGATTGAAGCTCCCCCTGGAACGGGAAAAACCACGCGAATAGCACCCTCCCTTTTGCGGCTTGTACCAAACCAGCAACGCATCTACCTGGTGCAACCAAGGCGGATCGCGGCCCGATCCGTCGCAGAGCGAATTGCGGCTGAATCGAATGAACCCTTGGGGCATCGGTTCGGTTATGCAGTCCGATTCGAGCAAAAGGTATCTCGGCAAACCAGGTTGATCGTTGCCACAGAAGGAATCCTCATTCGAAGGTTGCAGCAGGATCCAACCTTGCAAGATACGGCGATGGTGGTGCTTGACGAGTTTCACGAGCGATCGCTCGACGGGGATCTTCTCTTAGGGATGCTGCGTCGTGTTCAGACCGAACTCAGAGAAGACCTAAAGATCGTCATCATGTCAGCGACACTGGATCGGGATTGGTTTTCCCATGCAGTGCCTGGTGCGCCGATCATGCAGATAGGGGCGACAAGCTATCCGGTACAAGTCGAATATCGACCGAGTCGTGGGGACCAAGACATCGTGGAGCATGCGGCCGAGACGGCGGTACAAGTGGCCCGAAGTAGACCTGGTGATCTTTTAGTTTTTCTACCTGGTGCGGGTGAAATTCAACGTTGCTGCCAGATATTACGGCGACACAATTCCCTCGAAAGCTTGGACGTCCTACCGTTGTTTGGTTCGATGGCGATGGAGGAGCAATCCCAAGCGATTCGGCTTGGTCCACGGCGACGCATCATCGTATCGACGAACATCGCCGAAACTTCGCTCACGATTCCTGGTGTGCAGACAGTGATCGATAGTGGACTTGCGAGGGTATTGCGTTACTCGCCCGATGTGGGACTTGACCGATTGGTGCTTGAGAACATCTCGGCTGCTTCAGCAACGCAGCGAACTGGGCGAGCTGGACGTGTAGGACCGGGGCTGTGTATACGGTTGTGGACAGAAGCATCGGATCGGGCTAGAGTTGCATTCCTGGAGCCTGAGATCCGTCGCGTGGATCTCAGTTCTGCAAGACTGCAGCTACATGCGTGGGGGGAGGTGGACGGCAGCGATTTCCCTTGGGTCGAGCAGCCTCGCGCTGAGTCTTGGGAATCCGCGGGTCGTTTGCTCAACCATCTTGGAGCGATTCGTGATGGAGCGATCACTCAACTTGGACAGCAGATGAGTCAAATTCCGCTCCATCCGCGGCTTGCTCGATTGTGCATCGAGGCCGACCGCTACGGCTGTTTGGGAAGGGCGGCGTGGTTGGCGTCGATGCTCAGTGAAAGGGATCCGTTTGACCGGCGGAATCGTCCAAGCGGAACGACATCGATGCCACCTACTGGCAGCGTCGGGAATTGGCAAAGCGATTGCATTGAGCGCCTGCAATGGGTTGAGCGATGTGATAGCGACCGTCCAAGCCCTTTTGGTTGGATCAATCCAGGACGAGTTCACGCGATCAAGCAGTCGGCACAGCAGATTGTTCGAGTATGTTCTGATCTTTTGCGAGGTGATTGCCAAGAGGTGGGTGAGTTCACAGCATCGAAGTCTAGTGACATCGGGTTGATGCGTTCGTTGTTGGCAGCGTTTCCGGATCGGCTAGCCAAACGCCGCAACGCTGGGAAACCTCAGGGTTTGATGGTTGGGGGAAAGGGAGTTCAGCTAAGTCCGGAATCAGGAGTTCGGGATTCGGAGTTGTTTTTATGCGTCGATGTTGACGGCGGGGCAGGGGAGGCAGTAGTTCGGCAGGCGAGTTCAATTCAGTTCGAATGGTTGCAAGAGCATGGATTGAACGCCAAGGACGAGATGTTCTTTCACCCGACACAAAAGCAAGTCGTTGGACGCCGCCGCACTTATTGGCTCGATCTATGTCTAAATGAAACACCGATTGCCATCAGCGACGAAGAGTCGTGTGCAGACTGTTTGTTCCATGCTGTTCAACTGCATTGGGATAGTGTTTTTCCAAAGGATGATCCTCGATTACTCCAGTGGATCGAGCGGGTTGGGTGTCTGAGGGGGTGGGTACCCGAGCTAGGGCTTCCGGCGATCGATCTTGAGCTACTCCAGCGAGCGGCCGCAGAGATTTGCCGTGGAAAGCGAAGTCTTGCACAAGTCCGCGATGGGGCTTGGATCGACTGGCTCCAGAGCTTGCTGACACCCGAGCAGAGCCGCAGTTTACAAATCGAGGCACCCGAGCGGATCGAGGTTCCATCGGGAAGTTCGATTCGGATCGAGTATCAGATTGGAAAGCCACCGATCCTAGCTGTAAAGATCCAAGAAGTGTTTTCGTGGAAACAAACGCCTCGAGTGGCCAAGGGTAGAGTTCCATTGCTACTGCATCTGCTGGCGCCTAACGGTCGACCACAGCAGATTACTGATGATCTCGCTTCGTTTTGGTCACGAGGCTACGCTGAGGTGAAAAAGGAGCTCAAGCGTCGATACCCGAAACATTCTTGGCCTGAAGACCCTTGGACAGCCCAGCCCACCAAGCGTTGATCCTTCGGATAGGTTGTTGAATCTCAAACCGAAGGTTTGAACGGGTTTATTTCACGCTGCTTTGCTGGCGATGCAGAGTGGCGAGGGTTTGTTCGCCGATGGATTCGTAAGCTTTTGCGAGTTTACCGTGGATTTTCAAACGGCCTTGGGGTGGTGTTTGAGCCAATGCGAATTCGAGTTCCGTGATGGCCGCTCTCCAATCCCTGAGTTCCATGTAGATCGTGCCTAGGGTGTCATGGTAGGTTGCGATTTGCGGGTCGGTAGCGATCGCTTTTTCGGCATACGATTTGGCTCTTGGCAGATCCTTGGGCTCCTCGGTTGCGAACAACCACGCAAGGTTGTTCAGCGACAATCCGTGTTCCGGGAATGCTTGGATGGTCTCCTGCAGTTTGTCACGTGCTTCGCTGAGCATTCCTCTGTGAACTAGGATCAAGCTTTGGGTGAACATCAGCGAAGCGTTCGGCCCATGTTGTTCGAGGGACTCTTGTAGGAACTGCCAAACGAGATTTTTGTCTTCGGGCGTTGTCGCTTGTTGATAGATTTCGTTTGAGCTCTGGTAGACACTTGTGGGATCCGAGGAAATTGTGATGAGTTTCCGAGCGATGTCGAGTTTTTGAGAGACCGTAGAGGCCTGTTTGATCGCTTGCTCTAGGCGGATGATCTCCAGTTGGTTTTTGGCCCGCAGCAGTTGCTCGTTTTGAGGCGTTAACTCTAGACCTGTCTTCAGGGTTTCGGCGGCTTGTTGATAGTCCCCGCCACGGGCTTGTGCTATCGCGAGTTGCAATCGATCTTCGCTGGAAAG
>JBJTAQ010000158.1:0-9371 GCA_046090945.1 Pirellula sp. | reverse complement strand
CCGTCTGTGTCTGCCTTTCGGATCGCATCGATAGGCCGCCACAGACTGTACTCATATTTAGTATCCCAGCAACTGATCCCTGCATCAGCAAGTGCGATGTTGACCAGGGCTAGAGTCCGAGCACTCTCGATCAGGTTTTGATGGTTTTTCAGCGATTCATCCGCAGAAATTCTGTTCCAGTGGCCTGGGGGAGTGTAGGTTCCACCACCATCGGCCCAGAAATCAGCAATTTGACTTTGGTCGGCGGTTCTGAATGTGCTGTTTTTTGCTCCCAGCTTCATCACCTGATCAACCGCTTGTGCATAAGCAGCGGAATCTAAAGCAGGCGGAGGCGGTGACAAAAATTCAGACGGAGATTGCATGGCAAATGGGGTCACATTCGGCCATTGGGGAAGGAAGGGAGCCAGGAACGCAGGAGGCGTTCGATTCCAATCTCCAGGTTGATTACCAGGTGTGTAATCGACTTTGGCATCCGATCCATCGTTTGCGCGAGCATTCAGCACGAAGTTTGCTACCTGGGTGCCAAAATCGATGCTCGCTTGCTTGTTTGCCACTTGGGCATAGGGAGCTAATGACTCCGTAAGCGTTGAATCCCAAACATTCATGAATGTTGGGTAGAGTTGGCTCGCGACTCGGTAAGCAGCCGCGGATCCCGCGATGTTCGGATTCAAACCTTGTTGAGATGGGCCTGCGTTGTATAGGAAGGATTGGTAGGAGGGGGTTATGGCATTGATAGCATCGAACATTGCGCCGTGAATCATGGCTAGGTTGCGCCCAACCCTCGGTGGTTCCGAGGTAAACTTGGTACCTGGAACTGGGTCGTCGGTGACTCCTCTCCAATCTCTGATCACGTTCAGAATCGACGCATTCCACTCGTGGACAACGTTTCCAACACGTACACTAGAGATCATCGGGAACTTTCTACCCAATTCGTCCATCGCTGTTAACTTTATTTCGTGAACACCCTCTGAAAGTTGTATCGGGATCTGAAAAGCTCCACTTTTGTCTGCATAAGCACGAAGTGAGGCCTGAGTCGTTGGGTCCAAATAATCGATAAAAGCTTCAGGTACAGTCTTTCCGACGAGTATCGTATCTCCACTCAATACGACTCCATTGCGGTTCAAATCGCGAGTCGCATCCAATTCGGACTGAACGAACATGTTAGAACGGGTTCGATTGATTGCGTCGACGATCGTCAGAGCATCGGTAGGATCCAGCTTTCGATCTCCATTGACATCGCAGAATGGCTCCTCCGGTGGTTTCGTCTCGGGTAGATCCCTGGCTCCATTAAGGTTGAGGTCGTTGATAACAGCCAATACATCCAATGGAGTAACGGACGAAGTTCCGTCTACATCATTCGGGAGGAACGAATTCTGCCATGAGGAATCCATGGCAAATCGATTTTCGAGTGTCTCAAGATTGAGTGTACGCATTTTTATCATGACCAAAACAGCACATGGGGAATTGTCGCTGATGAATATTATGCCAGGTAATCATCAGCTGTTTGGTAAACTAACTGGCGTTGAGCTTAATAATACTTTCCAATGCTTCGACCGCAGAATCAACATCTGAAATCCGATTGTAGACGAAAAAGGATAATCTTAGGCTCGGTCCGACACCTAAGAACCGGTGCAAGGGTTCAGCGCAGTGGTACCCAGATCTAACGCAAACGCCATAGGAGTCACTCATGCTGCGTGCGATCACATGAGACGGCAATCCCTCGAAAAGGAAGGATACTGGACCAATCAAATCAGGGGAGTCGTCGCATATCAAACGAATCCTGGGCAAGCCTTTGAGTTTCTC
Organism: Pirellula sp.; assembly: GCA_046090945.1. Taxonomy (GTDB): domain Bacteria; phylum Planctomycetota; class Planctomycetia; order Pirellulales; family Pirellulaceae; genus JBKCUI01. The sequence continues at coordinate 7,568 of JBJTAQ010000158.1, read as the reverse complement.
GATTGCATAGTTCCTCAATGCCCGAAGGTGGTCTGCAATTTCAATTGGATCGTACTGGTGCAAGTAGTTGATGGCTGCGGCTAAACCGGCAGCTAGCTCTAAAGCCGGAGTGCCTGCCTCTAATCGCCAAGGTTCATCTTTGTATCTTATATGCCCGTCTCGAACGCTCTCAATCATACCCCCGCCCTGAAATACTGGCCGGAGCTTCTGCAGGTGTTCACCTCGCCCCCAAAGTACTCCAATGCCGGCGGGCGAACCTAATTTGTGACCACTAAAAGCAAGAAAGTCGCACTCAAGATACTCTGTTTGAAGCGGACCATGGGGAGCCGACTGCGCTGCATCTAACACCAAGATCGCGCCAGCTTGATGAGCTGCTCTGGAGAGTCTCTTAACGTCGAGCATTCCACCGGTTACGTTCGATACGTGGCTTACGCAAACAATTCCAACATCTCCCTTACTAATCTCCCTCTCAAATGCCTCTTCGTCGACGAATCTTTTCTTGCCCGGTTCGACATACGTGGTCCGTGAAGGATTCCACGAAAAGATCGACGAGTGATGATCCGTGGACGAGACCAAGATTCGTCGATCATTCGCCCAGCCCTTTGCAACCAGATTCAATCCTTCGGTAGTGTTTTTGGTGAAAACGATCTCATTTTCAAGTCCACCGATCCATCGAGCGGTTACGATTCTCGCGTTCTCGTAGAGTTCGGTTGCCCGGTCTCCAAGAAAGTTTACAGAACGATGAACACCGCCAGTCCTGTAAGTCATAGTTTCGACGATCGAATCAATGACCGCCTTTGGACGCAAAGCAGTGGCAGCACTATCGAGGTAAACCAAAGGTCTACCGCTAGGAGTGCTTTGTAAAAGCGCCGGGAAATCTGCTGCGCAGGAACCCAAGTCGAAATTCATCGCGTTGCCACCGTCACGCTATTGTTTGATCGTAAACGACAAACAAGAAACTTACCGTTCGATTCCGGCGCAAGGTAAGGAACAATCCTATGCGAAACCTTGATCGGCTCTCTAAAGAGACTTGCAAATCGATCTTTGATCGAAGCTACATCTGGCTGTCCGCCTAGCAATGAGGGCACAAGTTGAAGCTCGAAATGCATGCTGCTAATTTCGTCCAACCGAAAGTTGCTTACACTTGGGTCTGAATAAGCTGTATCTGCTATCTGGGCTGCTGTAATCCATCGGTCTTCGAAGCGAATTGTTTCTTGGATTCTTCCCAAGATCTCGATGCGTCGCGTGGTGCGGCCGCATGAACACTTGCCTGGCACAATTCTTCCAACATCACCCACTTTATAACGTATCAGCGGCATAGCAGTGTTCGCCAAATCGGTTGCAACAATCTCGCCGACTTCACCATCAGCAACAACTCGGCCGTCACGCATCACTTCAATCTCAAACACTTGCTCAAGTACATGCATAGCCATCTGATGGTCACATGCAACCGCGATCGGCCCGAGCTCGCTTGTGCCGTAGACATTGCGAGTCTCCACTCCCAAGCCTGATCTTACCCTGGCTAGCAAAGAACTTGCTGCCAACCCACCATAAGGCATGGCGTAGCCTAAAGATGGAAGTCTCCTGTTTCCTTTCGAATTAATTTCGGACATCCAAAGAAGATACTGAGGAAAGGCCCGAAGCACCTGAGGCTTTATTGCCGCCAAGGAATCCAAAGAGGTCTGGACCTGAGCGATTAGGCCATCCTTTGACCGAGCATCAATGGGGGGAAGTATTTGCTGATAATAAATCAGTCGTCGCTGAAACAGTCCATGAACGTCGGAGCGAAATGAAGATTTAAAAAAACTCCCTTCTTTCAGCCCCTTCAGTAGCAACTGAGTCCAGCTCGTAATTGGAGGCCCCTCTAAACCGCAAACGGTATTGCAGGCATTTGGAGGGATATCTACGAAGGAAAGCCCCAATGATCGACCGGTTGCTACATCAAACACATACAAGGATGTGCTCCTGCCGATGTCTCTCCTCCGAAAATTCGACAAGACCGTCAGTCGCTCTCCAGTAGTACCTGAAGTTCTTCGATAGCTTCTGCCGTCGCCACGGTCTTGGGTGACCACTCCGCCAGGGAATCTCGTTGAAATGTCCCGTTTAGCAATCGGCTCTAATTCCCTGAGCAAGGCGAACGAGTTTTCAGAGGTTTCACCTTCAAGGTTCACTCCAGCCTTGGCGCATCGCTCCCTCAAAAATGATGTCTCACAAGCCTGATTCAGCAATTTCGATAACGAAGTACATCGAATCAAATCCCTAGCGCTAGGATCCAAATAGGCCTGCCTACGCGCATCCCGAAAGGAGGTGAAGAAGCTAGTTTTCCCAAGTATCTGCAGGGTAGCGACTACAGTCCTTGCGAAAAACGAACGAAACAAAGTCGGAATCACGAGGGCAAAAATGTCTGTTGAGCGGCGCGGTAATTAATTATGTTTGTAAGTCTCAAGAGGGGTCAGTCTATCAACAATTGACTACCAGTCAAGGAAAAACAAAGAAGTGCTACAACTGAGTTGGCTAACCAATCTGGTCGAGAGGTCATTTGACGCCCTCGACCAGCCCAATGGTCTACGGTTGGGTTGCTAGGATCAATTAAAAAGGTCCGCCGCCGCCAAAGCCGCCGCCTCCACCCAATCCACCGCCACCGCCACCCCCGAATCCGCCACCGCCACCGCCGAATCCGCCACCTGCGCCTCCACCGACACCGGTGCCGAACGTTGGAATCGAGCTGTCGACCCCCATAAACATAGGCATGCTGAAAACTCGAACATAACGTCGGTCACCCGATACGACCGCATTGGCCATAAAGAAGGTACCCGACGGAATCGGAACAACAATCGGCATGTAACCAACTCCGCCACCGCGTGCAAAGCCGGGTAATCGACCATTGAAGCCACCCGAACCGTTGTTACCAAAACCACCCGGGCCACCAAATCCACCGAATCCGTCCCCGGGGCTTCCCGAACGACCATACGCATAGCGTTGCAGCATGGCCAAATAAGCCCAATTCTGAGCCGCATTCGCATCCGCATCGGCTGCCGGAGCGTTGTTCGCATCAGGAGCGACTTGCGCCAAAACAGCTTGACCCGCAAAAGCCTTTTCGGCTTGGACCTTCGCTAATTGGACCTCCGCAATCGATTCCTTACGATGACCAGTCTTAACCTCCGCCAAATACAATGCCTCTTTCTCCACCGGAATCTGTTGGCTGACTACTTTCTGATCTGGGGTCCCGTAATCCGTGACCAGATTAACGGTCACCTTGCCTCCAGCAATTTCACCCCAAACCTTGCGCACCGAGATCTTGTACTGACCCGCAAAACCTTGAGCACAAGCATAGGTTTCGGAGTAACCATCTTTGCTCGGTTTGTCCAAGGAGGATCCATCGGCAAGGAGGACCCCACCGGAAATTGTCCTCGGATTGCTTGAACTGCAGACAGTTCCAGTAGGCTCTTCAACCACCAAATCGACATCCGCATTGCCGGTCCAGGTGACTCGGATCACCAAGTCTCTCGTCTGGGCCTTCTTCATTGCTTGTTCCAAAGCGTAAGCTTCCATCTTGCGACCCTCATTGTTGAATCGCAAATAAGCCGCCTTAGCTGCCAGCAGGGCTCTCTCAATCAAGGGGAGTTGGTCGTCGGACCAGGACTGACTGAGAACTCCTGTCGAAGCCCATACCACGCCATCGCGATCTTCGAGCTCTAGACTCAGTCGAAGTCCAGCATCGAGAGGCAATCGCTCGCTGGGTGCCGCGCGATGGACATCGCGGAAGATGGCCAAAGCTTCTTTCTTCATACCTTGGCTTTCGAGATACTGAGCGATCTTCATCGCCGAAGATGCATCTGACCCGAAGTCAACGCTCGACAGTAGAACCCGACGAATGTCTTTCCCAGAGTAACCACTACCTTGCATCGCAATGCTCAAGGCTTCGTACATCCAAGGTGCTGGAAGTGAATCGCGGAAGACCGTACTGAGTTGATCGACGACTTCTTGGAAATGTCCCTTTGCTAACGAGTCATCTTTGGCATCGGCTGCCGAGGCAGCCTGGCTCATCTTATTCTTGACCCACTTGGCAAACTGCGCCTCGGCTTCCGCACGATCATTACCCTCGCTGTCGATGAGTTTTTGAACGCACTGCGAAACATCGACAGGTTCAGAAGCTGCTTGAGCTTTCTCGGTCGACTTGGTCGGCTCATCAGCAACGGCCATCATGCCACCGCCCATGCCGCCCATGCCGCCCATGCCACCCATGCCGCCCATGCCACCCATGCCACCCATGCCACCGCCCATGCCACCCATGCCACCCATGCCACCCATGCCGCCCATGCCACCCATGCCGCCGCCCATGCCGCCCATCATGCCGCCGCCCATACCGCCCATGACTGGGACAACAAGGTCACCGACCGGATAAACACGGACCACGTTCGCAGAGTTCTTCTTGTTGGTGATCTTCATGACTTCGTCTTGAATGACGTAGGTCAGATTCAGCGGCTCGAGGATCAGTTTCAAAGCAGATCGCAGGGAAATTTCTGGAACGTTCAGAGTAATCGGTTCTTCGGGGGTCACCGTTTCGTCCTCAAGCCCCTTTTGATCGATCACAATCGGAATCCCGTATTGATCGGCCAATGTCTGCATGACAGAGCTCAGTGGCGTGTTGTTAAATTGAGCATCACCTCGTTCGCGAAGGGCCCGGAAAATCCGACGCTCGGCTTCGTTTCCACCCGATAGGTCAATCGTTCCGTAGCGCTCAAGTCGGCGAGCGCTCAGAGCTTGCCAAACATCCGCCGGTGGGTATCGAACCGGAGGCTCATCGACAAACGGAATCAAAGCTTGTTCCGTCAGATACAACGCATCGACAAACGCTCGGTTTCTTTGATTCACTACATCCATGATCAGACGGTAATTCGCAAGCGAGCTCGACTCGTAGTTGACAACCTTATCGATCACCGAGTTGTGAGCTAACTCGTGGATTTGAGGGGCGATCTCGTTGTTGGCTGCCGAATAGAGCTGCTGCTCAATCAAGGAGTCAAACCGTTGTACAAGTTGCTGAATGGTTGCTTCGCGACGATCGCGATCGGCAAGCAGTCTTCGTGAAGCAGAAGCCGCCGATTGAACCGCCTCGGATCTTGCGATCCTCTCGCGCATGTCCGCCTCAGCCCTCGCGGTAGCCTGAATGCCGGCACCGAGCCGCGACTCTAACTGAACACGGCTGGCCGGATCCAAATCAGGAGTACGTCGGATCTGATCCAACAAAAGCTTCAAGTCTCCCTTGGCTGCCGATGGATTATCCGAGGTTCGAGCACGACTCAGCTCGGTCATTACCTGACGCTCCAAAGCTTGCGCTGCGACGCGACGCATCTCGGCATCTTGATTCAACAAATCTCCTGCACTGGAAAGTTCGCCAAACGGATCGGCTCCAATTGGAGCATTTGAAACACCGTTGGCAGGCATCAATGGATCCTGTGTACCGACTGCCGTGTTTGGATTGTTCGCTGGAAACGGGCTGTCCGGGACGGTCACTGGATTGTTAGGTGTAGCAGGTGCATCACCAAAAGGATCTTGGCCAGCGGCCGGGGCTGGATTGGCCGGAGCGGGCTCACCAAACGGATCGTCCGAAGGTGGCTGTACTTGGGCCGTTACAAATTTCACAACCTTCGATCCAAGAACCTTCTTAGGTGCCTGCCCACCGCCGCTCTTGGCCTCGTCTTGCAGGACTCGAGCCGCTGGTTTGGCTCCGTCGACTTGCGCTGCCTCTAAAATCGTCTTGGCCTCCAAATTCGTTGGGGAGCGATCGAGAGCCTCCTTAGCAATCGCTTTGGCAGCCGTTGTGTCACCTACATGCAATGCGAACTTCGCATCCTTGACCAAAATATCCGACGAGCCGTTGAGCATCTCACCGACGTCTCGAAGCGCATCAGAACCCGCAGTCGGTAAGAGAACTCCGGCATTGCCGCTGGACTTGCTGATCAAGGCCCCTAGGAATCCAAGGTCCGGATTCGATGCTTCGGACACCAAATCCCAAGCAAGTGTCTTTGACTGTCCTGCAATCTGACCGTCAATCCGAAGCGTTCCCTTAAGGCTCTTGCTCGACATGACTCCAATGAGGATCGAATCACGATCGGATCGAATCGGAGGAATTCTCTCTGGATACCGAGTCGATATCCCCGCAGGCCAGTTGGCCTCTTGCGGCCAAAAGACAGGTAAACTCGCAATCTTGGAGAGTTCGGAGCCGATCTGTTGAAGCGTCACGCCTTGGATGTTGTTGCGAACCAATACCCGACCTCCGGTATGATTCGCAAGCGTCGCCAAAAATTCACAGTCCGTCTTGGGACCAATCGCCAACGAGCTCACACTGCATCGAGCAGCAACCAACTCCCCTAGGAGCGAGTCGAACTCGGAGGTATTCAAAAGGTTGTTCAAGTGGAAACCATCGCCGATGTAAACCACACTCTTTTCGCTGGACTCACCGAGTGACTTGGCCGCAGAGCGAATCGCACTAGCGATGTCGGAAGTCCCAAGTGGAACTCGCTTTTCGAGCTTTTCGAAAGCCGAAGCGACGTCGGAAGAATCCGCCGAAGTCGAAGCTGCAAATACCTCAGGCTCAACATCACAAGCCAGTAGCGATACTCTCGACCCCTCGGGAAGTGCCTCGATCACCGATTTTGCAATGTCCATAGACTCGCGACGGTAAGCCCCGTTTTGCGAAGCTGATGTGTCGATAATGACTGCAACCCTCGGTGCAGACTTCGACTCAAGAACCGTCCCCGAGACTAGGCTCAAGGCAAACAATGTCTTACCATCATTTTCGTAAGTCGCTAAACGACTCGACTTGGTTAAAGCCTGCGATGCCCCCTGGGAATCCCAACCACCAGCGACCCCTGAGGCCATCGGCAGTCCAAACGCCAAAGCAAAACCGACTGCCATCTCCGGCAGCCTTGCCCGATTACTCCACATAGGACGTTGTATCCGCATAGCGACTCGCTCCAAACAACTCGTTGGTAGGAAAAGAGGTTTGCCAAAAACCTAGGAACACTTGTTTCGTTTCATCGTATTCACGCCCCCCAAATGTTGCCATTAAAAAAGGGACGGCCGACAAAGAATCGCCCGGTGGTATCAATTCAACCTTCTAGGCGAACTTCTACGAGTATGCCACAAACAACCTCGCACCTGTCTTGCCTTAAGGTCTCTACTGTATCAATTTCCACAGCAATTCCTCAATACGTCCATTCAGCAAACATCGTGCCAAAGTCCGGAAACGGACGGTAGGTCAGCAAAACCCCTGCGTTTTGTATCGCCATGCCCTTCGCAGGTCTGTTTTCCCCAGGGTCTGCAAACGCTTAAAGACACCCTCGTGGTGTTGCATTATCGAACATGCCCCTTAAAGTCCACGAATTCGGCAAATCTTCCCAAATCCACTCATTTTCTACCTCAAGTCCGTCCGATTCGATCCAAAACGCAGGATTTCAGTCCCTTTCCCCCCGGATTCGACCCCCATGACGGCTCGACTAAACCTCAGGTATCTACTCGGTGTCCACCTGCTGTGCTCCGCTTTACTCACCGTCCAGGTTGGCTTT
>JBJTAQ010000157.1:0-10036 GCA_046090945.1 Pirellula sp. | reverse complement strand
CCCCTTTTTCGATCGTGACTTCTTTGCCATCGGCCAGTCGCAACACGACTTCGTCGTCCGACTCGCGAACGGGAATCCCGGCAAACACTTCGTCGCTTTCGGTACGAACGAGTTTAGCGTTGTAGCCCTCTTTGACCTTAGCGGCCGGATTGAGCAGGGACTCTAGCAAGTAGTCCGCAGGTGCTTGGGCTCCGATACTCGTTAGATCGGGTCCGACCAAGCCTCCGACACCTCCGATCTTGTGGCACTGGATGCACTGCAGTTCGTTTCGCCGATAGATCCACTCTCCTTGCACCGGGTCCCCTTGGGTCTTTGCAAGCTCGAGCCATTGATTCTTGAGTTCGTCGTTGAGAACCCAACGGTTTTCCTGAAGCTTCCCTGCCGTATCGATGGCTTGGATCAAATCTCCGCCGGCATTCAATTTGCGAAGTGCGGACTTGAGCTGACGAGCCGCTGTGGCATCGAGCGCAACGCCTTGGAGTGCTGCAAGCAAATTCTGCGGACCATCTTTTCGACCCAGGAAAGCCGCTGCCGCGTTGCTCAAAGGTTCTGCCCTGGTTGGTTCCTTGGCCAAACGACCGACGAGCACCTTGGCCGCTGCTCCCAAGTTCGAGTCGGCTTGTCGCTCCATTGCAGCGATGGCAACATCGATGTTCGGATCTTGAGCTAGTTGGTTGACGAGTTCTTTCGCAGCATCATCACCAAGGTTCGCCACACTTCGCAGAGCTGCAACGCGAACTGCGGACGAGCTAGCTGCATCCTGGCTGACGGCCTCGATGCGCGGTCTAGCTCCAGCGATGCGCCAGGGTCCTAAAGTTCGTAGTGCCACAAGCCCCAGATCCGTTGGCCCGAGCGCTTCGTTCTTTTTGTCTTTGGCGATAGCTTGTTCGGCCAGCTGACCGAGTGCCTGGGCAGTGGATGGCTGAACAACCAGAGGTTCTTTGCGACGCAGCGAAGCATCCAATACGGCTTGGACCAGTTGGCCTCGGAGGGCTTCGTCCGGAAGCGCTGTTGGATTGTTGGGATCGATCAGACGATCGACCAGTTTAGCTTGCTGTGGCCCATTACCCAGTTCAGCGACAAGAATGGCCATCGTCGATCGCGCTGCCTGAGCATCGGCCGGAGAGTCGCTGGTGAGCTTTTCATCGAGCATGGTTAAAACCGCATCGATCGTGCTGGGATCCTCGACTGCCTTGAGTGCAAAAGCAATCGCCGAAGGATCGTTGCCGAAACGGAACTTGCCCGATCTGAATTCAGGCAACCAAACGCTCGCCAAATCCCGCATGGTTTGCCAGAGTGCAAAATCGAGGAATCGATCCATCGGTTTATGGAGAGCAAGGCAAGCGGCTTGCGCCGACTCGACGCTTGGAAGCTGCGATAGCAAACGGACCGCTTCGAGACGTACTCGCGGATGCTCGTCTTGGACAAGTCTTTTTCCGAGTGCTGCCCAGAGTCCTATCTGGGAGGGATCGAGCGAACCGTACTGACTGGTCTTAACCCATCGGATTTGATTGGCGATCTGATGGGTATAGGCAGCCCTGAGCCGACCATCGTTGGACCCAAAAAGGGCTTTCTGAAGCGTAGGGTCGAAATCCCCTAGACCTTCGAGGACCCAAGAGAGTTCGAGTTGCTCTAGCCCTCGACTCGGATCCTTGGCTAGCTGTTGAACATGAGCATCGAAACTGGCTTTCGATTGCCCGGAGCTTCGAATCTGCTGACGGAGAGCTTGGCCTGCAAAGAGTCGCACCAAGTCGGCATCGTCGGATAATCGCTGCAGATTCTTTTCGACCGGATCCTTTGCCGTGATCGGTTGGTTTTCAACAGGCTTTTGATCCCGATGGGTCAATCGCCAGATGCGTCCGTGCGTGCGATCCCGTCTTGGATCTCGGAAGTCAACCTCGCCGTGCTGGATGATCGGGTTGTACCAATCGGCGATGTACAAGGCCCCGTCGAGACCTTGTTTGGCATCGATAGGACGAAAAGCGACGTGAGGAGTTTTGATCAATTCGGCTTGCTGGACCGACTCGTACCCTGATCGATCCTCGGAGACTTTGAAGCGGCAAACTCGGTGCGCCCGGAAGTCGTTGGTGACCATCGATCCTCGGATCGACTCGGGCCAGTGGTTTCCGGAGAGAATTTCCAGCCCGCAGTGTTTGGGGCTACCTGGATTGAGCCCGGTGAGAAGTCGTTTGGCGCCGACGGCGGTGACAAAGACACTCCCTTGGAATGTGTAGTTGATCCCTTCTCCATAGGCACCGTCTGTAGCGAACATTTGCCCGTAGCGATCAAAGTGCACACCCCAAGGATTTACGAATCCTCGCACGACAACCTCGAGCCTTTTGGTTTCAGGATGGAATCGCCAGATGCCCCCACCGTTGAGTCGTTCGACCCCCCAAGGTGTCTCGATGTGGGAGTGGATATAAATCGATTGATTCATGTAGATCCAACCGTCGTGTCCCCAACGCAACGAGTGGAGCAGATGGTGGGTGTCTTCTGTGCCGAATCCAGCAAGGACAATTTTCTTTTCGTCTGCGATCAGATCTCCATCGGTATCGCGCAGGTACAGCAGTTGATCGCTATTGACGACATAGGCGCTTGCTGCGGCACCATCGTTTGCCGGGAGAACCCCTGTGGGGATCAAGAGCCCGTCGGTAAAAACGACCGTGCGATCGGCTTTTCCATCCTTGTCGGTATCCTCAAGGATCAGAATCTTATCGCTGGAGGGCTCACCTGGTTTAATTTGGGGGTAGGTTTCGCTTGAGGCGATCCAGAGTCGGCCGTGGTTATCAAAGTTCATGTGGATCGGCTTGGCCATCGCCGGATCCCCTGCATAAAGTTCGGCTTGCCAGCCTTCGTCGACCACGAAAGTCGCTTTTTCAACCGCAGGATCTGGAACGGGGATATCTTTCAATTCACGCTGAGCCAAAGCAGGATGGCTTATGAAAGATAAACTGACAATCAAGGCAAGGGATCGCTCAGCGATTTTGGTCATCGTCATTGGATCGATTTCAAAACGGGAAGGAGCAAAGGGGGAAAGAGAAAGACTGGTCGCATTGTACCCAACTGAAACTCGGATTGCGGGTATAATCGCGTCTAGGCGTCAAAACAGGAAGAGTTTTTCTTGTCCCTCCCTGCGATGATTCCCAAGTATTGCTAGGCACCCTTAATCCTCCTGTGAATTCCATGAGTGAGAACATCTACTGCGGCTTTGATCTCGGTGGTACCAAGATGCTATGCGTCTTGATGGACCATAAGAAAAAAGTGATCTTCCGGGAACGGAAGAAGACCAAGGGGGCCGATGGTGGCCAAGCAGGGATTGTCCGCGTGATCGATTTGATCCGAGAAACGCTTGTCAAGGCCAACGTTGAGCCTGAACGTGTGCAGTGCATCGGGATCGGGGTCCCCGGCCCGGTCGACATGGAAAAAGGAATCGTCCACTTGGCCGTGAATCTCAAGTGGAAGAACGTGCCACTTGCAAAGCATCTTGAGGAAGCCTTTGGCCGCCCCGTGGCGGTGCTCAACGATGTCGATGCGGGTGTGTACGGAGAGTACATCTGTGGGGCAGCCAAGGGTGCCCATAGTGTGGCGGGGATTTTTCCAGGGACTGGGATCGGTGGTGGGTTTGTTTATGAGGGCCAGATTTTGCGAGGCAAGTCCCACACAGGGATGGAAATTGGTCACACGAAGATCACCTCGAGCGAGCACACCAGCGGGACCAAGATAGGTGGAACTCTCGAAAGCGAAGCCAGTCGCTTGGCCATCGCAGCTCAGTGCGCCAAGCTTGCCTATCGCAACGAAGCACCGGTGCTGTCGAAACTTGCAGGAACCGATTTGGCAGAGATCCGCAGCAAGGTCCTAGCTGCATCGATCAAGGGAGGCGATGAGCATGTCGAGCAAGTGGTCCGACAAGCGGCTCACACCATCGGTTACGCTGCAGTGAACTTGATCCACATGCTGACTCCCGAGGTGATCGTTCTTGGAGGTGGATTGGTCGAAGCCTTGAGCCATTTGTATCTGGAGGAAGTCAAGAAAGTTGTCTCAGACAATGTCTTGGAGTGCTACAAGGATATCTACAAGATCAAGATCGCCGAGCTTGGGGATGATGCTGGTGCGATCGGAGCCGGCCTGTGGGCTGCAAACCGTCACGCACCGATCTCCAAAGCCGACCCTGTCGCAGTGGAATCGGAGTGACACCTAGCCTGGTCCGAGCAACCGCAGGTCGATTTGGCGAGAGTGCCCCGAGCCATCGCTGATTTTTAATACTGCCTCGACGCTACCTCGATTGGCTGCTGTGATCCCAACCGGGGCGGTGATCATGATCGGTACAAGTTTCGTTTCGTTGGGCTCGAGGGTCGGTGCGGTATCGCTCCAGAGCACCTGCACCGATGCTGGCCAGAGCATTTCAATCGAATAGGTTTCCCTCTGATTCGACCTATTCCGCAACCGAACACGAAAGTTGTTCTGCAGCGTGCGGTTGCTGGTGATTGCAAACGGAGCGCCAGGGCTGGATAAAACCCTCGCATCAAACGCGAACTTGGTGGTCAACAAGACGATGAAAAGAGAGCTGGTGATCAAAGCCAGCATCGGATAAATCAGCGTCCTGGCGCGCACCCAAGAATGCTTCTTGCCCGCCAGTGCATCTTGACTGGAGTAACGGATCAAACCTTCCGGTTTACCGATACGGTGCATGACTGCATCGCAAGCGTCGATGCACTGAGTGCAATGGATGCACTCCATCTGCAAGCCGTTGCGAATATCGATTCCAGTTGGACAGACCGCTGTGCAATGCCCGCAATCAATGCAGTCACCACCTTGAGACTGGCCGACCAACTTGCCTTTGTGACGAGGCTCACCGCGATGCATGTCGTACGTGACAATCAGACTTTTGCGGTCAAGCATCACGCTTTGGAAGCGGCCGTAGGGACAAGCCACCATGCAGAGTTGTTCTCGGAAAAACATGAAGTTGTACATCAGGCCTGCCGTCGCGCTGGCCATCACGCCGAAAGCCGCCGGGTGCTGCCAAGGCGATAGCCGTATCCACTGAGCAAGTCGATCCGTGCCGACGAAGTAGCTGAGGAATGTATGTGCGAGGAACATGCTGCAAGCCAAATAGACAATGAACCTTGCTATCTGCAACGCCGAGTTGAGCGATTTGCGAGGTTTCCCACCCTTGCCAGCCGTTCCGGCAAACAAGCGATCGATGGGCCGAAACAGGAATTCCAAATACACTGTCTGAGGACAACCCCAACCACACCAAAGACGACCGCCAACGGCCGTCAGAAACATGATCGCAAAAAACACTGTCAGCACTAGCAGCAGCAGCAATCCAGAGTCTGTCGGGTAGAACGTGTGCCCCAAAAAAGTGAATTCTCGCGATACAATATCAATCAAAACGATCGGTTTGCCACCGAAACGCAAATGGGGTAGCGTCACAAAGAAGGCGATCAAGGAGTAAGCAACTATTCTGCGTCGCTGCCAATGCTTACCGGCGGCCAAGGCGGGATTGATCCAACGCCGCTTGCCGTCCCCCTGAAGGGTCGGAAGAACCATCTCCTGGGCCGGTATCAACGGGCTGTTTGGGTCGATGCTGCCAGACATTTTCCAGATTCCGCGTGCGATTTGGTGATGTGGGAATCTCTATCATCGGACGGATGGATCGATAAGGCAAGCAGAACCGGCTGCCTCTTTCTGTCGCATCGCCGCGTCTTAGAACCTCATTTCGATGCCTGCATCGAACCCATGAAAAAGGATGGTCGCATCAGAGCTCGTGCTCAGCGACATACGATCTGCAAGTGGCTCAGGTGCTTGATCATCAACAGTTGCCAATCCTGAAATAACCATCCAGCGATATCCTCCATAAAGCCCCGCCCAGCTTCTGAGCTGATAACGTGCCCGCAAGTGCAAACCGAACGAAGCCGCAAGCGAGAGGTCTTGGTCGTCCACACCGGACTTTCTGCTTTGACCATCCTCGGCCGTGATACTTGCATCGGCAAAATTCGCATACAGTCCGCCATCGATCGCACCCCCGAGCGCTATGCGCTGACTGACAGGCCGCCATAGCTCCATGCCAGTGCCCAAGCCGACGAGCAAGTTACTAGTGTCCAGTCCGTAGAGTGCCTGTCGGCCTTGCCGCAAGGATCTCAAGCGGTATTGCTCGTTGTAATCGATCACTCTGAGCCCGATGGTGCTGTTGCCAATGTCATCGGTCAACCAGCGACGGTTCAGTCCGTATTGCCGAAGATTTGCCAAGTGGGTTTGCTGATGCAGGTCTGCGTTTTGGAAGGGAACTTGCCACTGCGGATCGTTCGAAGCAATCTGTGAATTAACCGGACCGACGGAATCCAACTCTCGAGCCCAACGCAGCGAACCGAGATAAGTGAACTCATAGCAGTCGATGGGGTTGGTCATGTACCCAAGTGTCATCTGACTGGCTAGATCCGAACCAAAAGTCCCCAACTCCCCACCTTGGGAAAACGTCATGCTCTCGTCGCCGGCCCGTCGCAAGCCCAGAGTCGAATAAGCTCCAACCCAACGCGGTCCACTCCAGGGCTTATCCGGGCGAGGCGCAAGTGTCGATGCTTGAACACCCGAGACTGGATCGAGCGCTGAGACCCTCGGCACCGGCGGCTGTGGCGCGGCAGGTGGAAACCAGACCTGCGGTTCTTCGGGCATCGATTGCACGGGCTGAACTTGCACGGGCTGAACTTGCTGAGGAGTCTGAGGTTCGATACTCCCCAGGGGTCTGGGTTTGGCACCTACATAGTTGCCGCCACCGCTTGGAATTCCCGCAGCCTCGTTGGCTTGCTCCATGAGCTTGAGGTAGTCTTTAGACGTCAGAGCCGCGGAAGGATATGCAGAGGGATTGGAGACAAGGTTTGGCGGCGATTGCTGAGCGGGGAGATGCTGCGCGCAGAGTTTTGTCAGCGAGCTCAACGAGAGTCCGCAAACGACCGCTGCGGCTGCGATTCGTACTGGCCCGAGCCAGCATGTCTCGCGGCACTTTCGAATGATCTGCACGGCAGTTCCCAAACGTGCTCCTGAGAGTTTATCGAATCTCGAGTTGATCGATCACAGGTACCAAGACCATCTTTCGGATCGCTTCAAGCACTTTTCTGGCTTGCTGGTTGTTATCGGTGAAACCCTTGACGACCAAGCTTCCTTCTTCGGTGGGTTGTACCGTTACATCTGCGGTGGGTGCAAGACGACTTACGATGGCTTGCATCTGATCGAGGCTTACGCTGGCCGAAGAGCTCCGGGCCCAAGGTTTCTGCACAACCACTTTGACATACATGGGCTTATGCATCTTACCCATATTGACTTCGATCATCGTTTCGCCGGTTTGATCGGCGACGATGAACAAGCGGTTGCCGTTGCAGACAACTTGGCAAATCGAGCTATCGACTACATGCAATCGCGAGATTGTTCCGGTGACTTGCAAGGCGCGGATATCTTGGGATTCGAGGAGTACTTTCTCGGCAGGTTCGATTTCACCAGATACCACCATCGGACCGGTGGTGATCAGCACATTGGCTCCTGGTTGACTCAATACACCTTCGCTGTTGGGTTGTGTCGAGCGAGTCAGATTCGAAAGGGCTTGGATTTCCTCAGCAGTCGCCTCGATACTCGGCAACGGGACAATACTCGGAGCAGCCGTCACAGGACCATTGAACTTGACGGTTGCATCCGATTTCAAAACGGCCGCTTGTGGTGATTCCGAAATCGAGGAATCTGGATCCGGAACGGGTAATGCGGGTACAAGATCAGCACTTAGTGGCTCAGTTGCTTGGCTCTGGCTCGTTGCTGTCTCCATGGATTCAGCAACAGGCAGTTCATGAGTCTGAATATCTAGCGCTAGGGCAGGTGCCAGAGGCACTGCAGGCGAATTGGCAATTGGTGTCGAGGTCTCGACGATCGACTGAACCGTTTCCTCAACTGCCTCGATACGAACAGGGATCTCGATGCCTGACTCAGCATATGGACTATCGGCACTTGGGAAAGCCGGTAAAGCGAGAATTCGTTCTTGGTTGAAATTGACTTTGATGGGTGTCTCTGCGGTGATATCGCCAGACCGAGTCACTCGAAGGTTCGAGGAGTTTGTCGGAGTCGAAGGATCGGTGGCACCCGCATCGCTCGTCTGGGAAACACTATCAAGGCTCAGCCGAACCTTCGCACCGATGCTTCGCGATGTTTCCAAATCCGAAGCTGACGGTAGCGATGGGGTATCGATTTTCAGCGATGGCACCTTGACCAAACTAGGCTCGCGAGATTGCTTGGTAGCAATCGCATTGACGACCCCCGAAGTGACTCCCGGAGCGACTTCGGAGGCAACATTCACGGAGCTATCGGCTGTATCCTCGGTGGTTTGGCTATCGATGGTGGCCTGGGAGAGTTTGGCAGAGGTCACTTCCGCTGAGGCTTGTCGGACACTCTGAGCGTTGTCGAAATCGGGGATCATCGGCTGCTGGCGTGGAGTGATTCCGATCGCGCGCCACGGCCCGGAGTCCTTCCAAGCTTTGGTCGAAGCGGGTTTGGTCGAAGCGGGTTTCAGGGGGCTCTGAGCTTGAAGTTCGCCTGGGAAAACGGAGCAAGCGACGGCGATGCCTGCAAGAATTGTCCCCTGTAGAGCCATTTGGCGGACCCAGGCCCGAGGTATGCTTTCTTTTGCAGTACGTATCGATTTCATCTTCAACCCCTCGAAAACAGCTTGAAAAAGCTAGCAATAGAACCATTTTGGGGACCTTCCACGATCCACCATCGTCGTTATCGGACCGAGGGTTGGAAAAGATTGAGGGTTTTGAGGAAAGTGACGGTTATCTGGGATTTATAATTGACCTAGGCAAAATCGACCCTCAGCCTGACAATAATGAGAATTTTACTGGTCGATCTCCGCAACGAGCACCTCACACTTGAACACTCCAAACGAAACGCCGCGTGGCGAACGCAACAGTCGGTTACTAGCTTGGTTGCTTCTGGGCATGGCGATCTTTTTTTTGATCACCAGTTCCCGACAGCAGCAACAGATGCGCGAGCTCCAGGAACGCAAGAAGCTAGAAGACATCTCGAGCACCAAGTCCAAGCGGCTCGATGAGGCCAAGGCGTTTGCCGAGAAGTTGGCTTCCCAGAATCCGGATCTGCAGTTGCCGCCGCAGGTTCCTCGCAAGCGGTGGTCGTTGGGAACGATGGATGCCGCCGACGGCTATCGCTTTCTGGTGACGCTTGACAACCAAGGAGCAGCGATTGAGCGGATCGAGCTTGTCGAGCAAACCGAGCCGGGCCATTTTGCTTACCGCTCTTTGCAAACCAAGAACATTGCCGGGTACCTTGGGTACCTCGCCCCCGAGGACCGATCCGGAGGTGGGGTGATCGTTCATTCGGTTCCACGCGGCTCGGCTGCAGCGCTGGCCCGCAGTCAGGATGGTGATGGATTGCAGTCGATCGAGCCAGGGGATGTTCTGGTCGGCTGGGAGGGACTTGAGGGTCCAGCATCGATTTATCAACTGCATGAGATGCTCGCAGGGTCCAAGCCTGGAGACGAGATTGTTGTAGATGTAGAACGCAATGGAGATCAGGCCAAGCGTCAGAAACTCTTGGTCAAGCTCACCGAGCAGCCGGTTGCAGTCCTAAGGGCCGAAGATGATTTTCGCACTGAGGGTGTCTTGGGCAATATCCCTCGTACATCGTGTGGTTTAACGTTTGCAAAAATCGACGGCAAGGAAATTGTCGAAGGGGACAGTGCGATCCTTGGACTCGAGTCTACCCTCAATGGAACTTGGGAAGCCTCCGAGATTGCCGTCGAGGGGGGGATGGGCTTGGAGTTTCGTCTTCCCCTAGGGACTCAACTGAAGTTTGCGGGGATAGATGCTAACCTGGAATTGGTCAAGCAGTATCGACTTTTGAAGGCACCCTCGGGCAATAGTCCAGCGACAGCCGATCAATGGCAGTACCATTTGGAGCTCACGACGATCGTCCGCAATTTGGACGACAAGCCTCACGATGTGGCGTTGCGGCAGGAAGGGCTCAATGGGATTTCGCTCGA
>JBJTAQ010000156.1:0-6593 GCA_046090945.1 Pirellula sp. | reverse complement strand
ACCCAGGCTCGCACGGGCTTCGACAAAGTCTTCATCGATTTCAATCGCGTTGTAAAAGCGTTCGCGTGCGGCTTGGACCTCTCCGGCTCGCAACAGCAGTTCCCCAAGTCCAAAGACGATTTCCGCATCGGGACCATACTTGGCCAGAATCACTCGATGCCATTCGATCGCTTCGTCAAGCTGCCCTGATTCCTCCAGCTCTTCGGCTGCCGCAAGCATCGTGTCGCGAGTCCATTCGGGTGTGTCCTGGAATACTTTCGAGCCGCTCTGCTTGGGTCCCTGCAATCCCGAAGCGCTTCGTTGCGGATCGAGCACCAGAATGTTCGGTTCAGTCGAATCATCGGCGGCGTCGAGTCCCTCATCAAAGTTCAAATGCAATTGACCTTGGGAGCCGACCAGCTTTCCATCGTCGTAAAGCAGGATCCGGCGACCATCGATCCGGATATCCAAGTCGATCAAACTGCGATTGGCAATTCGATCGCCAAAATCGTCGAGTTGTTTCTTCAGGTCGGTAACCTTGGCACCTTGCACAGTCCAGCTAGCGATCTGCTTGGCGCACTGGACTTGCTCGAAATCAAAGTAAGGAAGTTTGTGGGCGACCTTGATGCAAGGCAGGAGTCCGATTCGGTGCCAGCGTCGCACGGCACTGACGCGGGTTTTGATCAAGCTGGCCACCATCGCTGGAGTGTAGAGTTGCCTTTGAGATGGATCGTCAACCAGTCCCAGCGCGGCCCAAAGGTCCTGTTCATGGATCAAAGTAGTCGAGCCAGATCGAATGCGCTCGCGAAGCTTGTCGTTGAGCATCGCTTGGATGTCCTCATCGGGTAGCTCATCGGCTCCGATAACGACCAGATCTAGTTCGCCTGAGAGTCGATCGGCAACCGTTGCATGATAGTGCTTGAGCCACTGGCAGGCCTCCTTTCGGGTCATTGCCCCGAGTTTGCCCATCAGGCCGATCCGTTTGTTTTCCAGGATCAGTGGGGATGCTTTGGTCATCGTTCGGGTCAGTTCCCTTCGGAACCCAGCGAGAGATTCCACTGTCGCATGGTTTCTAGCTGCGAACGTTTGGTCATATCGAACTGAAGAGGAGTCACGGTGACGGCCCCGCTGGCTAGCGCCATCAGATCGGTTTCGTGCTCAGTTGGTTTGGGTGGTGGATCGTTGGTCGACCAATAGTAGTTGCGACCTTTGGGATCTTGGCGTTTGATGTACTGATCGCCGTAACGCTCGACACCCATGGGCACGACGTGAATCCTGGGCATCTTGCCCGAGCGGTAGTCGCGCGTGGCTTGGGTCGATATGTTGATATTGGAAAGCTCTGGGGCGAAGGATTGGTAATCGAGGATCTTTCGAATCAACTGCACAGCGATCGCCCCTGCAGCTTCGAAGTCTGCATGCGGGTCCTCTTCGAGCGAAACCGCGATGCTCGGTATCCTAAAAAAGGCACCCTCGATGGCCGCTGCCACCGTACCTGAGTAAAGGACATTGATGCCGGCATTGAGCCCACCATTGATACCGCTGACGATCAATTCGGTCGGCTTGGGAGCCAGTTCTGTAAGCCCCAGTTTGACGCAGTCAGCCGGTGAGCCGTCGACTGCCCAACCGCGAAAGATCTCTGCGTCGAATATCTGCTTGCAGGTCAAAGGAGAGAGGTAGGTAATCGAGTGTCCAACGCCGCTCTGCTCAGTTGCTGGCGCCACGACAGTTACGCGTCCGAGAGATTCCAGAGCGACCCGCAGAGCCCTGAGCCCGGGAGCATGAATGCCATCGTCGTTTGCCAGGAGAATATTCAAAGCTTGGTCCTTAGAGATGCGTTCTTTACCAGCGGATTCCGTCGCGCAAGTTTTTCTCGTAGCCTTTCTCGAATTCCTTGATCACCGATTCCAAAGAATCGGGGATCTGTTCGGGCAACTGGATCAGCGGTTCGATGATCATGTCCCCGCGTTGACCATCGCTACCCTTCAGGCCCTGGCCTTTGACCCGCAACCGCTTGCCGCTGTCGCACATGGTTGGAATGCGAATGGTCACATCACCTCGCAGCGCTGGCACGTCGATCTTGGCTCCGAAGATGGCTTCGGTAAGTGTGATCGGCAGTTTCATTTCGATATTGTTGCCGTTGATTTTCACGGCATGATGGGGCTGCATCTGGATCGTTAGGATCAAATCGCCGGATTGGCCAGTGCGGCTCGATTCGCCGAGTCCTCTGAGGCGAATCTTCTTGCCCGGTGAAACATCGGCAGGAATCTTGACCCTGAGCTCCTCGACCCGACCATCTCCCCGATTGAGCTTGAACTGCACCTCGCCCCCTTCGATCATGATCCTCAAAGGCACAGGTATTTCGGCAGCTACATCTCCCGGTTGTTGAGGATAAGATGCGCCCGAGTCACGCGAAGAGTAATCGGAGGACGAGCTAGAACCGGATCGACGTGATCTTGATCGAGACCGAGAGGATCCTCCCGATGACCGAGTTCCCGAGTCGCCACCTCGGAAGAAGTCGAAGAATTGAAAACCCTCGGAGTTTTCGAAAGCTTCGCGAAAATCGAATCCCGCCGGGCCCGATGAACCACCACCGAATGGATTGTTGCGATAGGCTTCGTATCCTTCGCCGTACTGGTCGTAGAGCTTGCGTTTTTCAGGATCCTGGAGGGTATCGTAAGCGACCTGAACGCGTTGGAATTGCTGCTTGGCTTTCTCGTCATCGGGATTCAAATCCGGATGGTATTTTCGAGCAAGCCTGCGGTAAGCTTTCGCGATTTCATCCTGGCTGGCCGAGCGGCTCACACCGAGCGTGCTGTAGTAGTCTTCTGCCATAGCCCTAGAGCGTATCTTCTTAAAAATTCCGTGTTAAAACCGAACCTAATTCTAACACGGATTTTTAGAAACACACCCTCAAAAAATGGATAACCTGTTATCCAAAAGCTTCGCAGACGCTCAACTCTTCGCCGCCTCAGGCTGATGGCTGTCGTTGAGCAAGTCGGCTGGCACCATTTTCTCTTGCACGCGATCCCAACCCATCATCCGATTCGTGCGCCAACTTTCGTTGGCCATATTGACGGCCACGACGCCGGCTAGGCCTAACTCGATCGGACAGTTGAGCGGCTCGCCATTGCGCAAATGGTTGTGAAGGTTGGTGTGGTGAAGATTTTGATCTTCACCACCGGTCTTCTTGTGCTGTCCGAGTACTTTGCCATCAGGATCTTTGGCGACCCAGCCTTCATTGTTGAAGAACAAAGTGCCTTCGTAACCGCGGATGATGTGATCGACGCGAACTCGATTCCCCATGGTTCCCAATACATACACGGTCATACCCCGTGGATATTCGCAGATCATCTCGATGTTGTCCGGCAGGTCGCGTCCATCTGGCCACTGCCAGATCCCCCCCATACCGACCACACGGCGCGGATAGAGCAAGTTACAGGCTTTCATGATGCGAGTGATGCGGTGGATGAACAGGTCCGTGCAGATCCCACCGGAGTAGGCCGAGTAGCAGCGCCATTCGAAGTAATGATTCGGGTTCCAATCGATTTTAGGTGCCGATCCGAGCCAAGCATTCCAATCCAAATCCGCTGGTTTGCTCTGGTACTTGGACACCAAGTCCGGTTCACGCCAGGGGCCAGCGTCCTTGTTGTACCGCCGGACATACTCGATTTGAGCTTGAAGCACTTTGCCAATCATCCCCTCTTGAATGGCCTTGCCGGCCGAGATGTAGCTATCGTCGGACATGGCCTGCACTCCGACTTGTACCGGTCGCTTGGTCTCCTTCTGTTTTTTCACAACCGCTTGAGCTTCTGGAATCGTATGGGTCAGCGGCTTCTCGCAGTAGACGGCCTTGCCGGCTTCCATCGCATCGATGGTCATGGTCCAGTGCCAATGCTCAGGCGTAGCGACAACGACATAATCGATGTCTTTGTGCTCGAGTAGTTTTCGATAGTCGGTCTCGGCGTGATCGGCCTGAATCGTGGCCTTGCCCTCCTCAGCCCGGGTCTTCCAACAATCAGCGACACAGACCGGATGGAGATTGTTCTTTTCCTTGAGGTTGTTGATCACACCCATGTGGGCTTTGCCGATCACCCCACCACCGATCAGTCCGACACCGAGTCGGTCGTTGGCGCCGATGACACGAGCGTAGCTTTTTGCCGTCAGGTTGGCGGCAGCTGCGACGGTTCCGGCGGCCGCAAGGAAACTTCTACGAGGAACAGAGGACTTGGACTCAGTCATTACAGAACGCTCCGAGTTGGTTCGTGGGGTAGATGATTGGGAGATCTGACGCTCAAGGATAGCGAGCATAGCAGGCAACCGGGCAGGATGCAAATCCACCGAGCCGCAATCCCGGATCGAACTTCGAGCAGACTAGGGATTCGGAGCACCCGAGAGAGCATTGATGGCTTCGCTTAGAGCCTTCTGCCGGGCGACGATCTGATCTCGTAAAGCCTGTATTTGTTTGAACGTCGCGGAGGTTTCCGACCGCGTTGTCTGAACTTCTTCTTGTAGCCGCGTCGCTTCGGAACTGATGACGTCGAGTTCCTTTTTGTACTGAGCAAAGTCCTTGTCGAGCTTGGATCGCTCGTCTTGACCCAAGCGAACTTGGTTGTCGGCGATGCCTTGGGACTTTTGCATTTCCTCGAGTTCACGTCGGATCAGTACAGCATCTTGTAGGGCTGCGGTGATTTGACGGCGCACTTCGCGGAATGCGTATTCGTAATCGTTGAGCTGTCGTACGAACACCGGTGAAACAGGCTTGACGATGTCCTGCTTGCCAAGATCGTTCGCGGTGGCCGAATCGAACACGATTCGGTCCCCTTGCTTGAAGTTGACTTTGGCACCGTCCTCGCCACGCTTGAGCCGTGCATCGACGGACCGACCGCTCAAATCGTAAAAGCCTCCTTCGGTTGCGTTGCGTTGCTCTTGGGCGTCAACCTCGATCGTATGGTCCTTGAGGAACTCGACTTGCACGTAAACCTGCTCGGGAGGGGTTCCCTCCGGAGGACGTGCCCCGTCGTTGATGTAGGATTGCAAGACCCGTGCGCGGATGGCATCTTTGACACTCAAACCGGTAGGTTCTGCAGTCGCTAGGGCCGGATCGATTTGGAGCAAGCTCGCCAATTCGTTCAGATCCATTCGGCCGAAGATGGCATTCTCCTCGGTCTTGGATCCCTCGGCCGCAAACGCATCATGGGAATCCAATGGCATCAACTCGTAGATCGACCACGAAGGATATTGACCCGATCCAATGGCAGCGATCTGCTCTGGGGTAAGCGTTCCGGTCGGTTTGATCTTGATGATCCCGCCAGTGGAGTCCGAAACAACAAACTCACCGAGATAGACCGATGGGAGCAAGCCGCGTTGGTCGTTGGTTTCGCCGAAAACGTGCACGATCGTTTGCGCAGCAAGACCAGTATCGGTCGCTGGTGCGGCCGGAGCGTTTGCTGCCGGAGGATTCGCTGCCGGAGCCGCCCCCGGATCGGCGCCCGGATCTTGAACATTCGGAGCTATCGGAGCAACCAATCCAAGCTGCAAAGTCGCCTCACCTTGTGCAAGCCCCGTGACCGATGCACCTCGCCATACCCGACCACGCTCGACATTCAAACGATTCAAAGCGTTGGTCAGCGTAATGTAACTGTTCATGTCCGGATTCGGATCGAACTTGTCCCCATTGCGGAGCTTATCAAGCTCGCGTTCCTTTTCCGCAACCCTCTTTTGAAGAACATCGTTGGCCTTCATGTAGCCGTTTCGACGACTGGCCACCCCGGCCGTGAAGAACATAAAGCACCAGACCTCAATGAACAGCAAGGCCATGAGAACCACATGCAGCGCACCCCACTCCTTGACCGTCTTGACGATCATCCAGATCAATAGGCCAAGGGTGATTAAGACCACTAGCCACACTAAGATTCCCATTAAGTCCATGAGGTCAGCCGTGATGGGGTATATTGAAAAAGGAAGTGCGGTCGTCGGGTAACTCGGCTATCATCGCCAAGACAACCAAGAATTCCCTAGCATAGTTGGAAATAATCGGCAGTCCTATTATTTTTGAGACAAAACCGATGGTAAGTTGGTGAAATTCGGGTGTCAAGCATCGTCTACCGGGAGGGTTGGGGCCCCGGTAACGAACGCGGAAGTTGTGACGATTGCGCCCAAATCTTCGAATTTCCAGGAATTTTTCAGTTTTCTAGGTTTTTTTGGTAACCAAAACTTTTCCAGAAAGTCGGGCGATGTCGGAACCTATCATCAGTGTCAGCGGACTTCGCGGGATCATCGGGCGGGAGTTAACCCCCGAGGTCGCAATTCGCTTTGCAAACGCCTTTTGCAAGGAACTCGGCCCCGGACCGGTACTTTTGTCCCGGGACGGACGAACCAGCGGCCCGTTTCTGTGTGATGCCATCGCCTCGGCAATCGTCGCTTGCGGCCGAGAATGCCGCTATCTCGATGTCGTCGCAACCCCAACGCTTGGCGTCGAGGTCCAAGCCCAAAAGGCAGCCGGGGGAATCCAAGTCTCGGCTAGTCACAACCCACCTCCTTACAACGGCATGAAACTCTTCGGACCCGATGGACGAGTCATTCCGGCAGAGTTTGGTAGCCGAGTGCTGGCTAGC
>JBJTAQ010000155.1:0-2217 GCA_046090945.1 Pirellula sp. | reverse complement strand
TGAGTTTGGTGACCAGCCCGAACGCGATTTTCGGTTTATCGATCCACCCGCCGAACTGCTTCAAATCAAAAACTATAAAGCTTGGGAAAGAGAACTAGCGGAATACCTTTTCCGACACGAAAAATGCATGTATTACGCTTGTAAAGCCCTCAAACAAAATTCGACTCCCGGCCAAAGTGAGCTCGATGCGAGGATGGAGCTCAGCCAACTTGCTCGCGAGGCTCGCGATAAAGAGATGGACAAGATCCGAGCCAAGTACGAGGACAAACTGCGGACACTGCAATCGAAGGTCATGATTGCCCAGCAAAAAGTTGACAAGCTTGTAGATGAGGCAAAAGCTAAGCGGATGGATGGCTTGGTCAATCTCGGGACAAGCATATTCGGTGCGTTATTAGGAAATAAGTCCCGCAGTGGTTCTCGAACGACGACAGCGGTCAGGGACCTGACCAATGCAGCGAACAAGGGAAGCGAAATCTCACGAGCCCAAGAGTCGCTCGAGGAGCTCATTTTGCAGAAGGACGAAATGGAACGCGAATGCTTGGCCGATGTCGAGCGAGTCAAGCGGGACTTTTCCATCGAGAATCTTGTACTCGAACCGGTCGAGGTACCACTTCGAAAGTCCGATACCAAAGTCAAGCTGCTGGCGCTTGCATGGGTGCCTTGGCAGATCGATCCCCAAGGCATACAAACGTGCCTAGTCGAGACATCCGACGCCTAGACACCCTGTAGGGTCAGTGCAAAGTGTCTCTCAACGCTTGGCCACTTGCCTAAGAAGCATTGACTGCAGCTTGTACCCCCCTCATAGCATCGACAATCCATAGGACCGCAAAGTGCACCGGGAAATTTTACCCCGGTCGATCGTGTGCCCCTACGCCAAGACCTCGGAGGCAGCTCGCAAGCCAGAAAGACAGGCACCCTCCATGAACCCTTGCCAACTGTAGAACGAATCGGTGTGTTCACCTGCGAAGTGCAAGTTACCACACGGCTTGCCTTCCAAACCAGCAATCGAGGTGAAATCCCCAGGTCTGTAGCACGTATAACCACCCCGAACCCAAGGGTTAGAACTCCAGTGTGCTATCGCCGTGACTACTTGCCCACCGCTTCTCATGGCTCGCATACCTGCGCCTGGATAAACCTCGTTCAAGGAGCTGAGAAACCTAGCAGCCTCCTGCTGTGGATCGCTGGGATTGACCATCAGTGCCTGGACGCCACCTAGGAAATTGGTTAGCAAACCATTGCTCGACGTGCTCCTCGAGCGGTTGGTCTCCCAAGTGCACTGAAGCTGACTCAGGTCGCTATAGGATGCTCCGTTCGAACCGAGGTCCGCCCACGGACGCCCAACAAAACCAACCATCTGCTTGGTGTTCGCGCCTATCGAAAAATTCGATAGGACGTTCTTCTTCCATGTCGGCAGTGCTAGCGAGGCTTGCAAGTCCACTTGGCGCAACGTTGTGAAGGGGATCGCAAGTATCACTCGATCGTGGACTCGAGTCGTCGAGCCGTTGGAGTCAAAACTCAAGGCAATCCTGCCATCGGATAGCCTCGCGACTCTCACCAACTTGCGTCCTACCTCGATCGTGCTTTCTAGTTCGATCGCTAGCCTTTGAATGATCTGGTCGTTGCCACCTGTAAGGTGGTAACGTTCGTCGCTAAAGATCCCAAAGGGTTTGAAGGTCGATCGGTTGTCGGCATGCACGAAATGGAGAAAATTCAACGAGCTCTGTTCGAACGTCTCTAAACCGTATTCGATCGTGTAGGCTGCCCGAATCACCTCGCGCAGCAAATCACCGGCTGGCATTCCTAAGCTGTTTTGTCCTTCGAGGTAATCCTGTACGGATATCAAATCCTGTTGACGGTCGTTAGGGGTGAAGTTGCTCGCGGTGACTTCGCCCGAAATCCTCCGAAGATCAGTCTTCAGCGCAGGTATGAATTGCCTGAATTCCTCGACGACATCAGCCTCTGTGTAATGCTGACCGAAGAAGTAATAGAAGACTTCTCCGTCGGTTTTATTGACATCCTCGATTTGAAGATCAAACTCGCGGGCTAGTCCAAGCATGGTCTTGTGAGGATTGTCGATGAGTTCCCCGCCAAGCTCCGCAATCTGGCCAGGGAACACACCGCGCAGCGATTGAACGCGTCCACCCAAGATGCTTGCACCCTCATACAGCTTGACATTCGCACCGGCTCGACGAAGCTACCTCTCTTCCCCCCCCCCCC
>JBJTAQ010000154.1:0-8496 GCA_046090945.1 Pirellula sp. | reverse complement strand
GATCCAAGCCCCGGGTTCAGTCAAGCGTTGGAATCAGTATCTGAGAAAGCTGATAGAGCCGTTCAAGCGGCCCCCAAGCGGACGCTCCAGTTGGGCAATCGGGATGATGCCCGAGCCGAGGGTTATTCACTCGAAGGACGTGGCCAAGAGTCGCCCGCGGGCAAAAAAGAGGGGCGTTATTGCACCGATGGGATGCAGCGTGCAGGCAACCCCTGGCTCCCTGGGATCTTTGCTGCTGCCGGTACCGATCCAAGGCATTCCGTGGGCTATGTCGGCGGTTCGACTCCCTTTAAAGGTGCCCTCAGTGGTGTTTTGCAAGGTGAGTGTCGACGACCAACAGAAGGGACGTTTGGTTACGACTACACGGGACTCTATTTCCAACGGAATACTTGGTTGCTCTGGACTCACGGTCGCCGCGAGCAAGGTGGCATGGGTCGCTATGAAACCGATGGGCCTCGTATACTGCCTGAAAAATAATCGCTTCTAAGCGATCAGTGGAAAGAGTACATTTCCGTGCACATCCGTCAAACGATAGTCTCGGCCTTGGAAGCGGTAGGTAAGTTTCGTGTGGTCAAATCCTAGCAGGTACATCCAGGTGGCTTGCAAATCGTGGATGTGGACCGGATTCTCAATGACTCCAAATCCAAGTTCATCGGTTTGCCCGTACTCGGTGCCACCCTTGACTCCCCCTCCGGCCATCCACATGGTGAAGCAATCGGGATAGTGGTCTCTTCCTAATTGAGCCCCGTTTGCCGTCCGTCCCTCGCGGAATGGGGTTCTGCCAAATTCCCCACCCCAAATGATCAACGTCTCGTCGAGCAAACCTCGCTGCTTGAGGTCGGCGATCAGAGCCGCTACGGGTTTGTCCATGGTTTCACATTTTTTGGTAAGTCCATCGCGGATGTCTTCGCCTGGTCCGGTGCCATGGAAATCCCAGCCCCAGTCAAACAACTGCACATAGCGTACACCAGACTCGACCAGTCGACGCGCGAGAAGGCAGTTGTTAGCCAAGCTCGACGTTCCGGGCTTGGCTCCGTAGGCTTCCAATGTCTCGGCGCTCTCTTTGGTGATATCCATCACTTCAGGTACGCTCGTTTGCATGCGATATGCCAACTCGTATTGAGAGATACGAGTCATGGTTTCTGGATGTCCAAACTGTTGGGCTTGCAACTGATTGAGTTCCCCGAGAGTGTCAAGCGTTTTGCGACGCATTCCTCGGTCCATCCCTGCTGGATCTGTCACATACAGAACCGGTTCCCCTTGGGATCGGCACTGGACCCCTTGGTAAACGCTGGGCAGAAATCCGCTACCGAAGGAGCTCTTGCCTCCGTTGGGTTGAACACCGCTGCTGATGAGAACGACAAAGGCTGGAAGGTTTTCGTTCTCGCTACCGAGTCCGTACGTCAGCCAGGAGCCGAATGAAGGGCGGCCGCTGCGAGGTGATCCGGTATAGATGAGCAACTCCGCCGGCGCATGATTGAATTGTTCGGTATGCATGCTGTGGATGATGCACATTTCGTCGACATGCTTTTTGAGGTTCGGCAAACAGTCCGAGAGTTGCAGTCCGCTCTGCCCGCATTTCTCAAACTTGTGCCGTGTGCCGAGCAGTTTCGGGGTGCCGGTCGTAAAGGCAAATTCCTTCCCTTGGATAAACGATGCCGGAGCCTCTTGGCCGTCGAGCTCGATCAGTTTGGGCTTGTAATCGTAGAGGTCTAGGTTCGGGGGTGAACCGGTCATGTGCAAGTAGATCACCCGCTTGGCCTTCCGAGGAAAGTGAGCTTGTTTGGGGGCCAAAGGGTTGTCCGACGCGATCGCCGGTCGCCCGGCTTGGAGCTGAGCTAGCGCCACTGCGCCTAAACTCAAGCCGCTATTGGCCAAAAAAGCTCTTCGAGTGCGGTTTTGCAATCGATCTTGAACAGGTTTTTCCATGGTAGGCATTCGCCTCTTGCATTTCGTGGTTAGGAAAAATGGCCGGACAAATTACGGGGTCATCAGGAATTCATCGAGATTCAGCAGAACGTTTCCCAGCGAGACCCAGCTTGCAAGCTCCTGCGGGGAAACTCCCTCAGGGATTTTGCCAATTGGCTCGCTGGCTAGCTTCATGGCCTGTTCGCTGCGATCCCTAAGTGCGTCACGGAAGTCCTGTATGAGACTCAGCATGCTCTGGGATTCTTTCTCGCTAGGCTTGCGAGTTAGCACCAGTTGAAACATCCGTTCGACTTTGGAACGATCATCGAGTGCTTGGTCTGCTTCGAAGACCAATACACGTCTGGCTAAGCCTTGGGCGGCCTCGATATACACCGGGTCATTGAGTGTCACGAGCGCTTGCAAGGGGGTGTTGGTACGGTCCCTTTTCAGCACGCACACTTCCCGTGTTGGAGCATCGAAGGTGGTCATCGAGGGATAGGGATTGCTGCGTCGCCATTGTGTGTAGATGGCTCGACGGTAGCGGTCCTCGCCGGTGCTGGTTTCCCAATCGGTGCGGGATCCGAACGCTGCGCTTAGACCCATGTTGGGTTGTGGGGGTCGGGTAGGAGGGCCATAGAACTTATTCGTTAGCAGCCCCGCAGAGGCCAAGGCCATATCCCGTACTTGCTCGGCAGCCACGCGGAATCGAGGTCCACGGGTGACTCGGATGTTCTCTGGATCGGCCTCAAAGGCTTCTTGCGTCACACTCGAGGATTGTTTGTAAGCATTCGAGAGGACGATGCTGCGAATCAACTCCTTGACATCCCAACCGCTTGCCATGAACTCTGAGGCGAGGTGATCGAGAAGTTCGGGGTAGACGGGCAAGTCGCCTTGGGAGCCGAACTCTTCGCTCGTTCGGACGATTCCGACACCGAAAAGGTACTCCCAAGTTCGATTGGCAAGTACGCGAGCGGTCAGAGGATTGCGCTCGGAGACCAACCATCGGGCAAAGGTAAGCCGATTGATCGGCGTTTGCTGCTCGGGCTCAGCCTGGTATCCAAAGATGCTGGGAATCCCCGGGGAGACTTCATCGCCGGTGACTTTGTAGTTTCCACGCAGTTGAATCTTGGTGGTTCGACGCCGGTCTTTCGCTAACTCCTTCAAAATTGGAACGGTGGTGATCGGTTTGAGGTTCGCCAAGGCTTGGCGTGACTTGCTAAGATTGTCCCGGAGTCCAGATCGTTCCGGGGCCACTTCGCGGACATAGTACCGATGAAGCGAATCATTTTGCGGATCGGTACGCTCGGTAGCACGGATGATATCCAGAATTGACTTTGGCGTTTTAAGCGTTTCGGCAAGTTGCTGGTCGTCCGTGAGCGATACGCGAAACCTTGAGAGAATCAATCGTTTATGCTGGGAATCGAATCCCAACTGAAGCCTCAGGATCCATGGAGCCGACGAGGATTTCTCGGCGGTAGGCCTGAGCGCCTGGCCGGCAATCTGCAACGCGTGCGGCACATTGATTGCTCCGCCGATGGCCCAACCGGTCTTCGGATCGTTGTCGATGGCATGAATCGCGGGGAAACCGGCTTGCTCGTGGTCGGCAGCGGCGTAGTGGGTATTCCATGCGACCTGCTGTTCAAGATCAAGCTTGTTCTCGGCCTGAGCTTTGCTGACCGAACCACGCCAAATCTCTTTTCGGTTTTCGTCCAAAAGCAAGATGTTGGCACCCGAGAGTCGATCGCTGACGCCGTTGTCCACGCGATTGAAAACAGAAATTCGATCCACTGGATAAACGCCGCCAAGATCGAGTTCCCACCAAGGGGACTCGCTGGTATTGGTGTGGGTAATTGAGTTGTCTTCCCATTTTCCGGAGGTATTCCCATCGATCGCTCGCGATGCAGCGCCGCCGAGAATTTCCGAACTTTGGGTCGCTTTGCCTTGCAAGGCTACATTCTTCTGATCGTCGAAGACTTGGACCTCGGCAAGCGAAAGAATCTTGTCTTTGCCGGGCAGTTCGACGCGAACGAAACGGCCCTGGGCTCGCGATCGAGGCTCTTGAACCAAATTGGCCGAGATGCTCGTCAGGACAATGTTTCCGTCGCCGTGACTGACCCCACCGCCCGGTAGGCTCCCATCAGGCACCGTTTCAATTCGAATTCCCCTGAGCTTTTCAGGTGTCCAGCCTTGGGGCAAGGGCAACTGGACGCGGATTGTGTCGGTGTCAGCTTTGGAATCGATTTTGACCAGTCCGTCTTGAAGAATTTCGGTCGTGTTTCCTGACTTGCACTCGGTCGATCTGGGGATTGGGCTTTGCCAAAGCGTGTTTGCAAGAAGACGTTTCTCCCAATCGATTTGAGCGGATGCGAGCGATGGGTCAGGGGCTTCGAGCTGGGTTTCAAGCTCTTGACTACGGCGTTCGAGTTCGTTTCGTTGATCACGCTGTTCGGGAGAGTACCAAGCATAGGTGGGCGACTCGTCGCCCCGGTCGGCATCTTCGGTTTGATTAAATATCGAAAAGACCTCGAAGTACTCTTTCTGGGAGATCGGATCGTACTTGTGGTTGTGGCATTGAGCGCAGCCCATGGTCGCCCCCATCCAAGCGGCCATCGTCGTGTTGACCCGATCGACGATCGCGACGTTGCGAAATTCCTCGTCGTTGGTACCACCTTCGTTGTTCGTCAGCGTGTTGCGATGAAACGCCGTCGCAACGAGTTGGTCTGGGGTCGGATTGTCGAGCAGGTCACCAGCAAGTTGCTCAATGGTGAATTGGTCGAATGGCATATTGGAATTAAAAGCGCGTACAACCCAATCGCGATAAGCCCAGATGGTTCGAGCCGGATCGTCAGCATAGCCAGCCGAGTCGGCGTAACGCGCCAAATCCAGCCAGCGACGACCCCAATGTTCGCCGTAAGCGGGCGAGGCAAGGAGTCTATCGACAAGTCTCTCGTAGGCCAGCGGATCGGTGTCGCTTAGAAAGGCTTGGTGCTCATCGATGCTTGGCGGCAGACCTGTCAGATCGAGTGTCAGGCGACGAAGCAGCGTAGTGCGATCGGCTTGCACCGATGGCGCGAGACCATTGAGCTGCATTCGAGATAGCAGATGGCGATCGATGGGATTCGACGCCCATGTCTCTAGATCCTGCACGCTCATCCCTGCCGTCGTTTTAGCTGCGATGAGCTCAGGTGTTGGTGGAGCCTGGATCCTCTCGTACGACCAGTGTTTGGTGTAGCGAGCACCCGATTGAACCCAACGTTTGATCAAATCGGCTTCTGCGGGGGTTAGCCGCTGGCCGAAACGAGGAGGTGGCATGCGGACTTGTTCGTCGTCGGCTAATATCCTCCGAATGATTTCCGATGAATCGGGCGCTCCGGGTTCGATCGCTTTTTTGCCCGAGTCTGCAACTGCCGTGGCGGCTTCGAACGAGTCGAGTCGAAGTCCGGATTCGACCGTTTGTTCGTCAGGTCCATGGCAGGCGAAGCAGCGATTCGAGAGGATCGGTCGTATTTGCGTATTGAAGTCGATCTTGTCCTGGCTCGCGGTTTGGCAGAAGGCCAACTGGCTCGAGGAGAGGATCCTGATCATGCCGATTAGTCCGAGCATGAACGTGAAGTAGTTCTGGTACGGATGGTACTTCATGGGTAATTGAGATTGCCTGAGGTGGCCAGGAAGGACAAATTTTAGGGGCTTGGAGACATCCTTCGGAATACTGTCCCTGGATTTCTCCGTGCTGCTATTTTAGGCTCGGTTGAAATCCTGGGGGGGGCTTTGCGTCGAAAACTCAATCCTTGCGAATGAGAAGACTGAGGGGTTTCAACGCCTAGTGGGGTAAAAAGCACCCTTGGAGGAAGGCTTTCCGGCCGAACCGATGCACGCGGGTTTGCGTACCACGGATACCGAAGGTCGCTTGTTCTATTCAACGTTATTTTTTTGATTCCGAATTCTATGGCAACGCACGAATCACAATTTCGGCCTGAGTCTGACGAGGTGGTCGACAGCGAGTCTTTCTCGGGTTTCTCTTTGGTGGGATTCTTGGCGTCGCTCGTCGGCATTCTTTCGATCCAGTATGTCCACTTCATGCCGTTGGCGATCGTGGGAACCCTGTTGGGCACTTTTGTACTGCTCTTTGCAAAAAAGCTCGGACTGAGCAAGTTGTCTCGGATCTTCGCCTTTCTGGCTGTTGCCATCGGCTCGACCTGTGCGTCTTGGGGGGTATCTCGAAGTTTCCTTCATAGCAACTACGAGTTGTCCCAGGCACGCAAGGTATCCGAGCTTTACCTGAATGCATTGTCCAAGGGGGATTTCGATAGCGTTTATTACTTGGTTGGTTTCCAGTTCGAGGGGGAGCGACGCCCTGGGGACGCTGCACCCGAGACGGAGTTGCAGAAGGCCAAGAATCGACTCGCGACCGATCCGGCCCATGTTGAGATTCTCAAACGTCGTGAGCCTTCGAAGTGGACCTTCGTGTCGCTTGATGGTGAGGCGATGGGTACTGCCGGTTACTCTTACAAATTACGTTATCGGGATGACGGTCAAACGAACCCACCTTCTTATTTCGTTTATGCTCGCAAGGATGTTCAAGAGCGATTTGCTACGAAGGAAGAGATTCACTGGTATGTCGATACGATCGAAGCGGTGAAGTAGTCCACGTCGCCTGATGCCTAGCCTGGCTCTGTTTGGAATTCCTTTATGCCGAGTTCGCTGATCAGTTTGGGTGCGAACCTTGGCAACACCCTCGAAACGATGCGGGCGGCGGCTCGTCTATTGAGGGATTCTTTTCGGGACGCGGAGTTCCAATTCAGTTCCATTTATCGGACACCTGCGGTTGGTGGGCCAACAGGCCAAGGAGATTTCCTGAACGCCATGGTTCGGGTCGATCATGGTGGAAGAGTCTGGGAAGTGTGGGAAAAGATCAAGCAGATCGAGACAGAACTTGGACGCCAGCGTTTCCGCCGTTGGGAATCTCGTCGCATTGACATCGATTTGATTCTTCATGATCGTGAGCTTATTTGGACACCTCATTTAAAGGTCCCGCATCCTCGAATGAGCATGCGAACGTTCGTGATTCATCCCGCTTGCCAAGTTGCCCATGATCTGATCGACCCTGTGACAGGTTTAGCCATAAGCGAATTATCGCGTCGACTCGATTCGATTCATCCACCGCGTATTTCGTTTGGGTGCAGTTCGGCGAAGCTGCTGAGTCAAATCGAATCGAGGCTCAAGCAGGTCGGCGAGATCGATGCTCAACGGATCCGTCTATGGTTCTGCAATCAGCCTTCGGCGTGGCCCAAGGGTTGGCCTCAGGCGGATCTGCACATCGCTTGTGTCGACGTCCCGGATCCGGATAATGTCCAGTGGGAGGACTACTGTTTGCCTTGGGCATCGGCGATGGGTTTTACAAAACCGATGGCAGTTGGTTCCGATTTATGCACTAGTCCGAATGATTCGGCGATCGGAGCCAGGTACTTGGTGCCGGCAATGGACATCGAATGGGTTTGCCACGAGATCCAAGCGGCCACGATTGCCATGCGTTGTCCGATCCAAGTAACCGCAGACAGTTGGATAGCCTGATTTGGGGCTCTATTGGCTGGATCAGTACCGTAGGAATAGTTATTTTAAAAAGGATAGTCGAGTACGAATCATGACTCACCAGGATAG
Source organism: Pirellula sp. (assembly GCA_046090945.1). Lineage (GTDB taxonomy): Bacteria > Planctomycetota > Planctomycetia > Pirellulales > Pirellulaceae > JBKCUI01. The sequence continues at coordinate 930 of JBJTAQ010000154.1, read as the reverse complement.
CGCAGAAGATTTACCGGGAGTCGATTTGTTTCGGCTCGATGGGCAGTTGGCGGTGATCACTGGCGGTTCGCGGGGACTCGGGTGGGCTATGGCTTGTGGATTGGCAAGTGCCGGGGCGAACGTGCTTCTGGTAAGTCGTAGCCAGGAGCAACTGACACACAGGGCCAAGCAAATTTCTGATCGGTATGGCACTCAGGCTTGGGGTTTCGCTGCGGATGTGGGTGATGAAGTGTCCGTCGGGCGTCTTCAGGAATACTGTTTATCGCAGATTGGATCTCCATCGATTTTGATCAACAATGCCGGGATCAACATACGGGGTGCGATCGATGAGTTGAGTTTTGATCAATTCAAAGAGGTTTTGACAACGAATGTCGAAGCTCCTTGGTTGGTAACTCGGGCGTTTGTCGGAGAGATGAAGCGCAAGCGGTACGGTCGGATCATTCACGTTGCCAGTACCCTAGGGCTTGTCGGGCTTGCGAACCGGACCCCTTACACGGCTAGCAAAGGCGCGGTGGTGCAATTGACCCGCGCGATGGCTCTGGAGTTTGCTCCTTGGAATATTACCTGCAATGCGATCTGCCCCGGGCCTTTTTTGACCGAGATGAACAAAGGGGTTGCAGACAATCCCGATATCAAGACCAATATCGTGGGGGCTACTGTCATGGGGCGTTGGGGTGAGCTTAAGGAAATCCAGGGAGCCGCGATCTATCTTGCAAGTCCAGGCAGCAGTTTCACCACAGGAAGTATGCTAGTTGTCGATGGCGGCTGGACGGCTAGGTAAAACAAGTACCCCTGAGGTGTGGATTACCATCCCTCAGGGATACTTGGAAATTCAAACGCGTCTGATAGGTCAGCAGCTGTCAATGATTCTGGATCATATGGTCGAGTGCATGGCATCGACGATCTCTAAGAGCAACTCGGACCTGAGAA